>JASHTZ010000472.1 GCA_030040295.1 Terriglobia bacterium
TGGGGTATTTCGCGGCTCATTATCCTTGGCCCGCCGTTCCCCCTGTCAACGCTTCGTTGCTGGCCTTGCGGCCAGGCCCGCATGACTCGGGGCCGGTGTGGCTCGCTGTGCCTTCACCGTACGACTCTTGCATTCGCTACATCTCGCCAGTATGCGGTGCTTGCGCACCGGCTGTTGGCGCTGCGACACGTCACCCCGTGGCGGGCGCTGCGGAGCGCAGGGAGAGCAGGAGGAAGGGGGTCACCCTTCTCTCAGCAAGTCCCTGGCCGACGCCCGAACCGCGCACCTATTGGCAATGGCTCAACCCATCGCAGGGTAAGGAAGAAATCGAAAACATCCGCTATGCTATCCAGAGGGGTAGGCCGTATGGCTCGGAGAAATGGGTGTCCAAGACCGTGGCAGAATTCGGGTTGGAATCCACTTTCAAGAAGGGTACCTGACCCCCTTTCCCCAGACGGCCAGACCAACGGCGGCTCAAACAACACCACGCCGCAGGAGACACAGGCCCAACAGCAGAGTCAATCTACAACAGCTTCAGGCGATCCGATTCAAAACGACTTGCAGAAGGACGTGCCGGGAGTATCGACCGTTACGCCCTCTCCCGATCCGAAGTTGGACAAGGCCCATGGCGGCCACCAAAACGAGACCTTTGCCCTAACGTTCAAAACTCCGAAAGAGCAGGCAGCGTTTCTGAAGGAATCCGGCAGAACCGGCCTTCTTCACAAAGACAATGGATTCGGCCCGGGTGTCCGACTCGATGGCGGACTCCATGTGGAGCATGGCCGCCTCGATCCGACGAATCCAGGTGCGATACTCGTAACCTCGCACATTGATCGATTCAATCCGAATAACGGATTAGGACCGCTGATCGGGCATTTTGTCGTGGACGTCGCCATAGGTTCGACGTTTTGCTCTAGCTCAGCATGTCTCGATCACTAAGAAGAGGTTGGCATGAGGCGTTGTCACGCATATTCAGTTTTGCAGTCCGTTTTGGTATCAACCACTCTTTGCTGCGGGCTGCCAACGCACGCGCAGGATGGATTGGCCAGGCTCCGTTTAGACGCGCCGATCTCCACCGCCGCCGTATCTTCAGACGGACGCTATGTCGCGGTTAATCTGGGACGTTCTGTGCAAATGGCGGACGGGAGTTGGAAAAACAACGAATTTCTCGAAGTGCTGGATTTGTCCGCTTCAAAGGTCGTTGCCAAGGTTGATATTCCTAGCGTCAAGCTCGTTTCCAACGCCCCTGCTGGGTTAGCAGGGGAATTCTTGGGCTACTGCGATAGTGGCAAGTACTTGGTGAGCTTCGATTCGATAAACACCGTGTACGTTTTGGACGCGAGTTCTTATCGCGTCGAGACCACTTTTGACCTCGGAGGCATGACCGAACAGGCGAATGGGCTAGGT
Organism: Terriglobia bacterium; assembly: GCA_030040295.1. Lineage (GTDB taxonomy): Bacteria > Acidobacteriota > Terriglobia > UBA7540 > UBA7540 > Bog-366. The sequence continues at coordinate 1,408 of JASHTZ010000472.1, forward strand.
GCCAATATAACGATGGCGTGCTCGGCCACGGCTCCCCTCTTTGCTGTAGGCGGCTATGGAGGTCGGCTCGGAGTGGGTGTCGTGCGGGTCTATGACATCGTATCTGGCAAGGAAGTCGACGAAGTGCACCAGGATGCCGCCGCAGAGGCGGAGTTCGGCGAGATCGCCATTTCTCCGGACGGATCGAAGCTCGCGATTTTGCTAAAGGATCGCCGGTGGAATGAAAAACTCAGGGGACCGAATATCCAGATACGTGACGGGAAGAATCTGAAACTTATCAGCGACTTTTCAACAGGAGACTCCCCGCAGGGTTTGATCTTCGCCGGTGAGTCCGAAGTTGTAACCGTGAATGAGCAGCCCTCGCGCTCGTCTTCCAAGCAGTCTCTTCGCCTGTGGGATGTTCGATCAGGGCATGAGGAACGACAACTAGCCGATGCCCAGCTTGATGTGGAGGGGGCGATAAGCTCTTCAGCGAATGGGAGGTATATCCTCGCATCCATCATCAAATATCACCTGTGCAGATTTTGCGATGGAATGGAAGGGCGATTGGATGTAAAGCAGCAGAAATTTGCTCTGTGGAACAAAGAGACCGGCGTGGAGGTGTTTCAGTCTGCCCCTTATGGCCCGATCATAGAGCCGCTGGGCGCGCGGGCTGTAGTTAGCCAGGACGGTTCTACGGCTCTCGTGTACTGGCCCGACAGCGAAATCACGCCCCGCCTCTTCCCGATACAGCAGACGGCCAAGTAGCGGATCAGGAGTCCATCTCTGGCAGGCGGGAGAAAGGGGGGAGAGGGTGAGCGAAGGGTGTCAGGGAACCCTTATTTTGGCCTACTTTGATAGACTATCTAATAGAACTTCTTGAATGGAGCCCTGGCGATCAACAACCACGGCAGTGCGGCGGGCTGCAATTATTTCGAGCAAAAGACGCTTTCTCCAGTTCCGCTGAATTTTCATCCCTCCATCGGGCAAGCCGCAATAGAATGTCCCCAGGTGCGCGACGTGACCCAGTGGGACACGAATAACGAAGTCCACGGAGCGGGTGGGGCGCTGCTGGCGCGCTACACGGGCGACTCGAACTCGCGCAGCTTCGTGCCCTTTAACGGCGACCTGCTGGCGGAGTATTATTGCGGCGGCATGATCTTCGACCATCCGGACGAAATTGGCTCGGCAACCACGGCGACGGACTGCACGGGGAACAACCTTCAGGAGCGCTTGTTCTATCCCTTCGGTGAGTCCTGGACGGGGGCGGGCAGCCTGGGCATGCACCAGGAGTTCGCCAAGCTGGCCGATTACGATCCCGAGACCGACCAATACAACACTCCCAACCGGCATTACACGCCCATGGGCCGCTGGATGAGCCCCGTCCCGAGCGGAGTCAAGGCCGCCCGCCTCGACGACCCGCAGACGTGGAATATGTACGCCTACGCCCGCAACAACCCCACCACCGTGACCGACCCCAGCGGGCTCATGCCCGGTGGTCCCCAAACTGTCGCAGGCTTTGACAGCGCCAACGGGATGCAACCGTACGCGACGATGGACGGCATCAGTTGGACGCCGCCAGACGGCCAGACCAACGGCGGCTCAAACAACACCACGCCGCAGGAGACGCAGGCCGAACAGGCGCAAAATACGAGCCAACAGCAAACTCAACAAAATCAATTACCAGACCGGAAGGTGCTGAATCAGGTCAACAAAGAATTCCCCGGCATAGGCTTCACCGAAGTGCCGGGTTCGGCGCATGCTCACAACGGCCATGAAAATATCACCGTAACAGGTACCGCAACCAAGGAGCAGTTGGAGCAAATCCAGAAAACACTTGCCAAGAACAAGGGATTTCCACCCGGTTCAAGGATCGATATCAAAATCGATGGTAAGTCATTCTCGCTGCATGTGGAGTTTCCGAAAGTCACGGGTTCCGGTGACACGAGAAATCTCCAATTCCAGACCCACATTGACCGAGGAAATCCTAACCGGGATGCGGTTGGGCTGGGGACGCATGTCCTCGTGGACGGGTTCCGGGGGGCAGTATTTCACCATAACGATCCAGGGCTTGATCCGCAATGAGGAGATACACTGTGCAGGCGCGAAACCTCGTTTCTTGGGCGTACAGAGTGGCGGCATTTGGTCTCCTGATGGCGATTCCAATGACTGCGAAACAAAAAGATGATTGGAAGAAGTACGAGCTGAATGTCGGGAACATTCACGCGTGCGAGTTCACGCCGGATGGTCAGGGTGTTGTTTTCCTTTATTGGAACGATCACTTGCTCTCGGGAAAACCTTGGAAGGATGTCTACTCTTCCCATGTCGCCATTTGGGATTTCAGGACGGGCAAGATCGACGAAAAGCTGAACTGGGACTACACGTCGAATAACCAAGGAGACCCCTGGCCAGCCGAATCGAGATACATCAAGTACACGGCGGATGGGCGCTATCTCGTGATCCTTGATCCGGGTACGATTCGCGTGCTCGACGCTGGAACTTGGACGGAGATAAGGAAAGTCGTTTATGATCCTCCCAAAGAACCTGTGCCCTTCAAGGGCATTATTTGGGCGACAGTCGGTTTCTCAGTTGCATCGGACGGGTCGCGAGCAGCGGTTGCGATTTCTAGCTCGGGTGGTGCTGGCGGCGGATTCGTCCGCGTGTATGATTTGCGCTCAGGAGGCGTCGTTCAGAAATGGAGGCTTCGCGATGGAGTGTTTTCCGTATCCGATGCTGCTCTCTCGCCCGATGGCCAGCAAGTCGCGGTGAGCTGGCTTCCATCTGAGCCTTCTTCCGATCCCGAAACGTTCATTCCCTCAGGCGCGGATAACATCCGCTTGATGGATGTGAAGACCGGCGAGACGCTTTCAGGAATGAACACGAAATACTTTGCAGGACCGGTGCTGTTTGGGCCGAACGAGACACTGCTGACCGGCTCGATGAATGACGACCGGACCGGTTACAAATACGACACCGTCAAGATATGGGACAAGCGAACCGGCAATCTACTTCGGGAGATCACCAACCTTCGCACAGGAGTGCATTATCGGTTGGACTTCGCTCGGGATGGAAAGCTGCTTCTGGGATACACCGGAACCGAGAAACCGGTCGAGAACTTCGTGACAGTCGATACGCAGCAATTCAAAATCTGGGATTTTGCCTCGGGGCAGGTCGTAGCAAGCTCGCCACAGTTTGGGCCGAACAAGGATGAAATCCCTCAAATGCAGCTCAGCGCGGATGGAAAGTTCGTGGTTGTATGGTGGGGCGATGGATTTGCCAAGCCCGTCGTGTACGTAGTCCCACAGCACTAACTCTAGTGGAGACTAGTGGAGAAAGGGGGTCAGGAACGTGTGAAGAAATTCGTTTTGAGAATCGGCGAGTGAAGATGATAGTCGCACAAGATTTCACATTCGCTGGGTGGTTCGCTCCCGCCGGAGGTTGCCTTTGACTGCCTTTTTGATTTTTGATCCCTTCATTCTCTTCCCTCATTCACTTCGTTCATTCACTTCATTCTGTTTGTTCAAGCCGATGCCAGCGCGG
>JASHTZ010000473.1 GCA_030040295.1 Terriglobia bacterium
GGTATAGGCCCGAAATGCCCCGTCATTTTCACGCCCGCGCGGCCCCGCCAAACCTCGTATTCTTGCGAGCATTGGCCAGTTCTGAAGAAAATGTGAATTCCCCGCGTTCAGCTTCTCGCCTTAGAATTAACCCTGAGTTATATTGGAAAGTGGGCTAGGATTGCTGTGGAAACCGAAAGAAATGTGCGTTCGCATTACAAGCATATTCGGCAGCTTGTGCAGGAGACTTACTGAATGACGGGGCCTATCATAACGTGCGTTCCGGACATATTCTTCTTGGCTAAGATTCGTGAGACGGCCAAGGCGCTCGGAGTCACAATTGTGGCCAACGAAGTGGGCCGAAGCCCGGCAGCCGTCGCAGAGTCGCAGCCGCAGGCGGTGATTGTTGACCTCAATTCCTGCGGGTCGCCGGCGCTCGATTGGATTCGCGCCCTCAAATCGGATCCCGGCACACACCCGATCCCAATTGTAGGCTTTGTCTCCCATGTCCAAACGGAGCTGATCACCGCGGCACGCGAGGCCGGATGCGACACCATCCTGGCGCGCTCGGCCTTTACGCAACAGCTTCCGAGTCTCCTGAAAAGCCTGGCGAACCCAGAGAGGCCAGCAAAGCCGTGAGTATTCAGAAAATCCTGCCACTCGAACAGGCATATCGCAAAGTCGCCGAGCTCAAAGAGCGCGGTGTGCGGGTGGTTCTCACCAATGGCTGCTTTGACCTGCTTCATCCCGGCCACATACGACTTTTTGCGGAGGCGCGCAAGCTGGGAGATGTTTTGATCATCGCCATGAATAGCGATCGCAGCATCTGCGAACTCAAAGGGAACCACCGGGCTCTACTTCTGGAAGCGGAACGCGCGGAAATCCTCGCCGGCCTGGCCAACGTCGATTTCGTCACCATTTTCGATGATGCATCGGTATTGACAGTGGTCAAGTGCATGCTCCCGGATGTGTTAGTGAAGGGGGGAGACTACACCCTCGATCAAATTGTTGGACGGCGCGAGGTTGAATCTGCCGGTGGCCGGGTTGTTGCAATTCCAATTTTGCCTGGCTATTCCACCACAGCTATCATTCAGGCGGCACGAAAAGCAGTAGGAATAAGAGAGTAGACAGTCGGCAACGACCAAATACGGCTGACCGCGGGTGGTGATCGGTGGGGCGGGCGCAGCGCAATTCCCTGCTCGGGGAAGTAATACATATGCAAGTCGTCTTGCCGAAAGGCGTGATACCAACCTTGATTCTTCTGTCGGACTTCACGCTCTTTCCTTCAGGCTTTGACTTTCCTGTGTCGCTCTTTACCCTTTGCACTTTACACTTTATCCTTAATTAGTCCCATGGCTGATCTTCATTCCCTGCTCCAGCCCATTCTTGAACACCCCAGCCTCCGGAAGGCAATTGATGCGCTTTCGGGGCTCAATGCATCTCCCCTTGCCATTTCCGGGCTGACCGTTTCCGCAAAATCGTTGGTCGTGGCCGCGCTGGCGCATCAGTCCGGCAGGCCGCTGGTGGTTTTGGTAAAGGACAATGAAGCGGCCCAAAACTTCCGGCAAACCGCGTCGACTTTTCTGAACTGGTTCGATCCCGGGGCGGGCAAATCCGTGCATTTTCTTCCAGCGCCGGATTGCTCGCCTTACGAAGGGCGCTCTCCGCACGCCGAAATTCAGGAGCAGCGGGCCGTGGCGCTTTGGAACTTGTCGCGAGGAAAGGTAAGAATAATTTTCACCCCGGTCGCCGCGGCGTTGGGACGCTTCCGCGAGAGGGCCTTTTACTCCTCGCTGGCGATCGAATTGAAAGTTGGAGACGAGCTGAACCTTGGCGACCTGGTGGAACACCTGCGGAGCGTGGGTTATGAATCCGCAGAACCCGTAACCGCTGTCGGCCAATACTCCTTGCGCGGGGGAATCGTCGACGCTTTCCCTCCCGAGGCCGAGTGGCCATTTCGTCTGGAATTTTTTGGCGACCAGCTTGAATCCGTCCGGGAATTTGACCCCACATCCCAGCGCTCGCGCAAGCCGGTCCCCCAGGCGCTCCTGCTGCCTCTTTCGGAAGCGCAGCGTTCTCCGAACCTTTTCGAAAGGCTCGTCAAGACCCTCACTCTGCGGTCGTTGGAACACGCCAAACAGCGAGGCAAGGTGCTCCCTGGGCGCGAACCGGAGTGGGCCGCGGAGTATTCAAACACCTTCCCCGGCTGGGAGTTCTTCGTTCCACTTGTCGAACCACACGGGCAGACGGTCTTTTCCCTGCTCGAAAAGCCCGTACTGGTGTGGGATGAATTCCTCGATCGACGCTCGCAGATTCAGCCAGCCCTTGAGAAGCTGGCGGCAAGCTATGAGGATGTTCGTGACATCGTACCGTCTCGCCCTGAACCGCGCGAGATTTACCTGACGGAGGAAGAGTTTCAGAACGCGGTGTCAGGAACCGCACAGATTTCCCTGAAGGAATTGCCCCTGGAAAGCACCTCGCCAGCTTCCGAAATGCAGTCGCAGGCGGTTGTGATCGGCGGGGATTTATACTTCCCGCCGGAGGGCGCACGAGACATCGTGGTGTGGCAGGAGGCGGGCGATACGCTGAAAATCGACTCGCCACCACAGCCTATCACCGGGCGCGCCGATGAGCCGATGAACGAGGAGACTGGACTTCCGCTCCCCGGCATGGAAATTCCAATTCCCGAGATCCCGATCCTTTCCCAGCCGCCCCCCAAATATCAAGGAAGAGTTCCGGCGTTGGTGGAAGACTTGCGTGGCCGCCTGAAGCGCGATGAATCGGTCATTTTCGTAGTGCCCACTAGCGGCAAAGTGGACCGTCTTCGGGAGATTTTGAAGGAATACGAAATCCCCTACCATTTACTGGCAGTCGGTTCCAATGATCGGAAGGACAAAGAGCAGCCGACTTCCCGGGCACCCTCTGTTTCCCCAGGATCCGGGCCAGCCGACCGTCAAGCCGGTTTGCCCGGCCAGTCCGGGACTCGGTTGGTCGATAATCCCAGCGTCTACATCGCTCACGGGGACATTCGTGAAGGC
>JASHTZ010000046.1 GCA_030040295.1 Terriglobia bacterium
ACGCTTCATTCTGGACCGGACGATTGACGGCCTTGAAGATCATCCCCCGCTACCTGGCGCTCATTGTGTGCCCGCTCCGGCTTTCGAGCGATTATTCCTACGCACAGGTCCCCCTCGCGCGCGGCGCGTGGCAGGACTGGGCAGCCTGCGCCTTTGTCTTCGCTCTCATAATACCAGTCATCGCGCTGTACCGGTGGAATCGCACGGCCTTTTTCATGGCGTCCTTTGCGGCGATCACCTTCGCACCCACGTCAAACCTGCTTCTCCCCATCGGCGCCATCATGGCAGAACGATTCCTTTACATCCCGGCGATTGGGTTGATCGCCTGCCTGGTCATGGCGATTTATGCTGCCGGAAGGCGAATCCCCGTGAAGCAATTTGCGCCAGCCGTGCTGTGTCTGTTGGTGGTCGCATTCGTCGTCCGCACGTGGGTGCGCAACGGCGACTGGCAAAACGGCATGAGCATGGCGGAAGCCTGCGTGCGCGACAGCCCCAACAGCTACAAGGGCCACCTGCTGCTGGCCTCGGAGCTGGACGCGACGCGCGCCCCCGGTTCCGACCCTGAGCCGATCGTGGCGGAAGGGGATCGCGCGATCGCCATTCTGGACAGTTTGCCCGACACTCGTAATAATTTGGACGCATACCGCTCGGCAGGCGGCTGGCATTTAGCCATGGGCGATTACCTGCATGCCCACGATCCCTCGGCAAGTGGCCGCGAATACGCGCGCGCCGCGGCGCTATTCCAGCGCTCTCTCGCCATCGCCCACGCCCAGCTCGAGGAGTACGACCGGAAGGGTGCGGCGGAGTGGGTCAAGCGGCACCCCAACTCACCTATCTTCGTTCGCGGCGAGTCCGACACGCCGTGGATGCTCGCCGCGGCGTATTGGCGGCTGGGAAAGTCACGGGAAGCGGCCGATGAGGCCACTCAGGCGCTCGCCCTGCTCCCTTCGACGGGGGAGGCTTACCGGCAGATTGCCATCGCTTTGGCCGGTGATAATCGCTCTAATGAAGCCGCCGTGGCGTTGATTGAGGGCGGGCTGATCACGGGTGATTCCCGCCTCAGAGCAGACCTGCTGGACCTCTACCGCGACCAGTTCGCCGATAGTTGTGCGCTAACCGCGGGACCCAACGGACCGGCGCTGAACATCAATTGTGATCTCGTTCACCGGCAGGTTTGCGCGGCATCCGTCGGCGTGCTCAAAGCGGATGTGAATGCCAAGCAATGGGACGATGCCCGGCAGCAGAAGCAGGATTTCGTTCAAAAATACGGCTGCCCGCCCGGCCCGCTCAATGAGGTTTTGCCGTAAGGTTTTGTAGCGGCGATCTGAGAGCGTCGGCGGCGGTCGATTGACCGCCGCTACAACTAAGATAGAATTGCAAGTTGACGGACTTTAACAGAACTGATTATCCTTTGCGCCTTCGCGCCTTTGCGTGAGAGTGTTTTACTACCTCACGACTTGCGAAAACATTTTCACGCAGAGGCGCAGAGACGCAGAGGAAAAACATCAACCCTTAGGAGCGATACTCATGCACTCCCGTATGATTCGCTGGTCATGTTTCGCAGTCCTCATCGGTGCGTTGTGCTTGGGGGTCAAAACCATGGTTGGCCAAACGCCGTCACCCTGGCCTGCCGACGCGCCCCAGCACAAACTGTACGTCATCGGAAACGCCCACATTGACATTCCCTGGCTCTGGCCATGGTCAGAGGCCATGGATGTGGGGCTCAGCACGTTTCGCTCGGCCCTCGACCGCATGAACGAATACCCCGACTTCAAGTTCACGGCCAGCTCCGCCATTCTTTACGAATGGGTCGCTTCCGCCGACCCCGGCATGCTCGCGGAAATCCGTAAGCGCGTCGCCGAAGGCCGCTGGGGCGTGGTGGGCGGATGGATGGTGGAGCCCGACGTCAACATTCCCAACGGTGAGTCATTGATGCGCCAGGGGCTTTACGGACAGCGAATTTTCCAGCAGTTGGTGGGCCGAATGTCCAAGGTGGGTTTCAACCCGGACTCGTTCGGCCACGCCGGCACGTTGCCGCAAATTTTGAAACTGCAAGGCATGAGCGACTACGTCTTCATGCGTCCCGGGGCTCATGAGAAACAACTGCCCGCTGACGTCTTTTGGTGGCAGGGCGCGGATGGCACGCGCGTGCTCGCCCACCGCATTCCCATGAGCTACGGATTAACTCGTGACATTCGGCAGCACATGCTCGAATACCTGAAACTCCAGGAACCCACCAACAGCATGATGTTCTTCTACGGCGCAGGCGACCACGGAGGCGGCCCGGCGAAAGATACTATCAACGCCATCCTCGACGTTAGGAAGGAGCCCGGCGCTCCCAAGATCATCTTCAGCACGCCAGAGCGTTATTTCGCCGATATCGCCGGCGGGAAAAATTATCCGGTGGTGGACGACGATCTTCAGCATCACTCTGTGGGCTGCTACACGGCGATGTCTGAAATCAAGAAGGAGAATCGCACTGCGGAAGCGGCGCTGGTTACGGGCGAGAAGATGGCTGAACTCGCCAACCTGCTGGTGGGATTTCCGTACCCCAAAAGCGATTTCGCCAATTCCTGGCGAAAGGTGCTGCTGATGCAGTTCCATGACAGCATGGCGGGGACGGCGCTGCCTGAGCAATACGTCGTCGCGCGCCACGCCTACGGTTATGCGGATGAGGTGGCTGACCAGGCCATCCACCTTGCGGCGGCCAAGATTGCGTGGCAAATCCCCACCACTGACCCCTCTTCCGAGTATCTTGTTGTTTTCAATCCGCACGCCTGGCCTGCCACCTTGAACGTTCAATATGACCTGAACTGGCGCCTTCCGGACCAGCCGGGGGAAATTAACTCGCGCGTTGAAGACGAGCACGGCAACACCATTCTGCACCAGTGGACGGCAGCCACGACGGTGCAGGGAATACGCCGCGGCTTGCTGTTCCAGGCGCCCGTGCCCGCTTTCGGCTACCGGCAATTCCGAATTCGGCATATTGATCCTGTTCCGGCCCCGCAATCCACCGTTACCGCCACTGACCACACTCTCGAGAACGAGCACCTGCGCGTCACCTTTGCCGATGATGGAACGATTTCCATGTTTGATAAGGACGCGGGCGCGGAAGTGTTCCACGGGGGAACGGGCGGCGCACGCGCCGTGGTGATCAACGACCCGAGTGATACGTGGAGCCACGACGTTCGCGCCTACACGCAGGAAATTGGCCAATTCGGCAGCGCCGGCTTTCATGTGACGGAGCAGGGTCCCGTACGCGCCACCTTGCGCGTGCGCACCGGCTACGGCGCCTCGTTCATGACCACCGACTGGATGCTCTACGCCGGCGCCCGCTCGCTGGAAGCGCGCGTATCGCTTGACTGGCACGAGCACGAGAAGATTCTGAAGTTCTCATTCCCGGTGGACGTGCAGAATCCCGTGCCGACCTACGAAATCGCCTACGGGTTCAAAGTGCGCCAGGCGAATGGAAACGAAGACCCGGGGCAGCGCTGGATTGATGTTTCAGGCGACCGAAATGGCGCGACTTACGGCCTCAGCGTTTTGAACGACGCGAAGTACGGCTACAGCGTGCAGGACAACGATATGCGCATCTCCATCGTGCGCGGCGCTCCCTACGCCCACCACCAACCTGCCAAGCTCGACCCGAACAAAGAGTACATCTGGCAGGACCAGGGCATTCAAACCTTCCGCATGATCCTGGTTCCGCACACTGGAACCTGGCAGGACGCCGGCATCGTGCGCATGGCCGAGGAAATGACCGCGCCCGTGCCGGTTCTCTATCAGGGAATCCATCGCGGCACGCGAGCGCAGTCCGCTTCATTTCTCTCCGTGGATGTTCCGGACGTGGTGGTTTCCGACGTCAAGCAATCAGAAGATGGAAACGATTTGATCGTGCGCTGCTACGAGACGGCGGGGCACCCTACCAAGGCGACGATTGATTTGGGATTGGTCCATCGAAAGTGGACGGGCTCGTTCCACCCGCTGGAGATTAAAACACTCCGCGTACCGGTAACGGGCGGAGGCAGCATTCGTGAGGTGAATGCACTAGAACAGTGACAGAAAATCAAAATGTAAGATGTAAATGGTAAGAGGTAAAAGGTAAGAACTCGCCCTTCGATAGGTTTGGGATTTAACCTGTCGTTGGGAGAGTTGGTTTATTGAAGGATTCCCATTGCCTTTTCGACGCTCGCTCCGTCATGCACAACTGCTTGCAATGCGCGAATCATGCGGTCAGGGTGGGGATGCTGGTAAACGTTCCGGCCGTAGACAACTCCCGCCGCTCCCTGCTGAATCAGCTTGACGGTCCGCGTGAGGATTTGAAGATCCGGCACTCTTGATCCTCCGCGTGGCAGCATGGGGCGGGGAAGGGCGGCCTCCACCACGCGGTGGTACTCCTGAAGGTTGTCGTCGATGTCGGCTTTCACAATGTCCGCGCCTAATTCCACGGCGAGCCGCGCGAGCGCCATGGTTTGGGCAATGTCGGCGTTGTTTTTGAAACCGGCGCCCTCGGTTGGAATCAGCACCATGGGCTCGATCATCAGCGGCATTCCATATCGCTCGCACCGCGCCTTAAAGTGCACGGCGTTTTCCACGCAGTTGCGGTGCAGGTCCGGGTGCTCCTCGAGCCAAAACAAGTTGATGACGATGGCCGCTGCATCCAGGGCCGCAGCCTGTTCCACAGCATCGTCAATGTATCTGCAGAACACCTGCTTGGGCGTCGGCAAGTGGTAAACGTTCATCACGTCGGCCCGCACCACCAGCGCCGGTTTGGGCTTTTGCACCAGGTCCTGAAGCCAGTGTGCCTGTCCGAGCGTCAGGATGATGCCGTCGGGATTGCCGGCGGCCACCGTTTCCACCACTTTTTTCAGGTTCTCCATGCCTGCGAGCGTGGTGGGATCATTGGCGAAGCCGTGATCCAGCGCCACTTGCAGACATTTTCCCTGATGAGTGAACAATCGCTTGAGACGGGGTTCGACGGACATTAGTCGTAATACTCCAGGCCCAGGTGGGTAATCAGTTCCTCTCCACGCAGATGGCGCAGAGTGTTCTTGAGCTTCATGAGCTGAATGAAGACGTCGTGCTCGGGATAGAGGCTCGCGGCGCACATGGGGCTCTTGAAGTAGAACGACAGCCACTCCTGAATGCCCATCTTGGCGAGCGCCGGCGTGCGCTGGGCGAGGTCCATGAAGAGGACGAGATCCAGAGCCATGGGAGCGGCCAGAATGGAATCGCGATAAAGGCCGTTCACCTTGATCTGCATCGGATAACCAAGCCAGCCGAAGATGTCGATATTGTCCCAGCTCTCCTTGTTGTCGCCGCGTGGCGGATAATAGTTGATCCGCACTTTGTGGTAATAGTTCTTGTAGAGCTCGGGATAAAC
>JASHTZ010000474.1 GCA_030040295.1 Terriglobia bacterium
TCCACCGCGATTGGGATCACCACGGCGGCTTGCCCGTTGCCCTGCCCAAGGAATGCAAGGCCACGGATCAGGCGGCTGCGGCGCTGGTGCAGGACTTAAAGGATCGCGGCATGCTGGAGGACACGCTGGTGGTGTGGGGCGGAGAATTCGGGCGGACTGTTTACTGCCAGGGCCGCTTGACCGAAACCGATTACGGCCGCGACCACCATCCGCGATGCTTTACCATGTGGCTGGCGGGCGGCGGATTCAAGCCCGGCTTAAACTTCGGCGAGACTGACGACTATTGCTATAACATCGTCAAAGATCCCGTGCATGTACACGACTTGCACGCCACCATGCTCAACAACCTGGGAATTGACCACACGAAGTTGACATTCAAATACCAGGGGCGGCATTTCCGCCTGACGGATGTGCATGGAGATGTTGTGGAGAAACTTCTTGCTTGAGGATGGCGGGCTGTGGGAACGCGACCTGACAGAGACAGCCGAGAAGCGCGTGGGTATTCATAGGGACAGATTCTCTCCCTTTTTTCTGAAACACCAAGTTGCCTCACAGACTGTAGGTCGGTAAACTATATTCACCGGAAGCTTTGGATATCCACCGGATAAATTATGGAAAACGAGCAACGCCGTTCACCCCGAGTCATGTTCAGCATTCCCATTACCTTCCGCGGCGCGGACGAAGGTGGGAAATCCTATGAGGCTACTGGCCGCACCGTTACCGTGAACCGTCATGGGGCGCGCATCCAGGTTTCGCGCTCTTTCAAGCCCGGCGATAGTCTCAGCATTCTGAATCAGACCAACGGCCAGGAGGCGGAATTCCGAGTCATCGGCCCCATCGCCCCTCCCACCAATAAAGTGGGCGACTGGGGGGTTGAGTGCGTGCACATGGACAAGAACATCTGGGAAATCGATTTCCCACCCATTGTCGAGGATTCCGATGCCCATATCCTGCTTGCTTGCCGGAGTTGCCAGAAGCTGACTTTGCAATCGCTCTCACTAGTGGAAGTGGAGGTTCTCGAAACAGCAGGGTTGCTGACCAAGCCCTGCCTCAACTGTGGCGAGGCAACTCCCTGGGGATATCCGAAGCGCGGTTTTGAGGTGGAAACTCAAACCTATCAGGCCGCAGTGAGAGAGGCCACCACGGGATATGCCCTCGACTCGGAGCGCCGGAAGTCGTTTCGGAAGCCGGCTCAACTCCCTGTGCGGGTGCGGGATTATTACGGCGAAGTGGATCTTGCCCAAACGGAAAACATCTCGCAGGAAGGCTTGTGCTTCACCAGCGATAAAAAGTACCTGCTGGGCCAGGGAATTATGGTCATTTGCCCGTACGATCCCGCGAATGAAAAAGCCGAAGCGCGCGCCCGCATCGTCCGCACGGAGTCTGCGAGCGAAGGGGAGCGGCACGTTTACGGCGTACACTTCGATCAGCCGCTGCACTAAAAGAGCCATTCCCGTTTGAAGGGAATGAATCCTCTTCCCGCTGCACCTCGTCACCCGCTGAATTTCGCCGGCCTGCGATTTCTCTTGGCACAAAGCGCCTCCAGCTATCCTGCGCGAAATTGATTTTGAGGGCAAGAAATGAAGAAATCGAACGCGCAATTTAATTTCACAAGTTGCCCCACACCTCGGGCTCAACCCAAGGTTCGATTGAAGTCCGCAGGGCAGGGCGCTACAATTGGTTCATCGCCGAGAATTGTGCGATGCCCCAGCGCTATCTCCGCTGAGGTCAGTAAAGGATTCCGCCATGGGTCAAACCCGCCCGGCGCCCAAATTTCGCGGATTCTTGATTTCTCCGTGCCTCGTGGTGGTTGCCACTTTGATTTTGCTGGCAACAGTGAGGCTGCAGAGCGCGCAGAATCCTGTTCCCACCAAAACTGGCGAAGCCGCAGCTCCCCCTTCGGCGCTGAATGATCAACCCACCGCGAGTACTCCCAAGGAGAAGGAGGAATCGAAGAAATCCAGTGCCGGCAAAACCGAGACAGACGCGGCTGAGCTTTCCGCCTTAGCCGACCAGCTCCGGGATGAATTGAATAAACTCAACGTCAATGTCCTTCCCCTGGACGTTCTCGCGAAGACACAGAAGCTGGAGAAGTTGGCCAAAAAAATCAAGGGGGAGGCCTATGAGCATTAGCCGTTTGGCCGCGTCGGCTGCCTCCTGGCGCGCGAGGGAAAGGATCTCCGCATGATGGGATCAGCCCGGTTTGCGAGACTGCGAGGATTAATTCCGGCGGTAGGACTGTTCATCATTCTTCCGTGGATCACTCCCGCTGCCGTCCTTGCACAGTCAACGGGACCTGGCATTCAAAGCCCCGGCGTTCAGACCAACAGCTCGCGTTCGCGGCCAGGGAATCCCAATGATATTAGTAACGACATTCCCGTGCCCATGACCGATTTGCAAAGGCAAAGTATTATGCGCGCCAATTTCGCGAAATCAAAAAGCGATGCGGAGGAGCTGGCCACCCTGGCCAAGGGGCTTCGGGACCTGCTGGACAAACCAAATGTCAAAGTCCCTCCCAGTGAAATCTTTAACCGCGCCGATAAAATCGAAAGGCTGGCGAAGAAGATCCGCGACGAAACCAAAGGGTTTTGAGGGGCGCTGCCCGGTTGAGCCGGCCCCTTGAGGGCAAGCCCCAACATCATTTCCGAGTCAGCGTCAGCCGTGCAAAAGGCTTCATGCCTCCTTTTTCCTCAGAATCCATCTGCCACTCCCATTTGCTCAATTCGCGATGATAGATAAATTGGGTGTGAAAGGTGGAGTCCTTGCCCTTAAAAAGGAATGGAATAGCGTCGCCGCTGCGCTTGGCGAGTGCCACGGTGCTGTCATACATACCTCCGTAGGTGTCCAGCCAGAAGCACATGTACTCGCCGGCAGATTGATCCCAGCCGACAAAGACCATGGCTTCATAATCGGGCTGGCCCTGGGGGTTCTTCTCGTGCGAGATTTCATGTATCCGCAAATATTGATGTCCCAGCACCCATTCCGCAGCGACGTCGTGGGTGGTTTGCTTGCCCATGATGGTCCCCTGGAGAATCCAGTTTCCGGCCAGCTTATCGAGCAGGTCATCGTGGAAGGTCGGTTGCTGTGCGAAAACACTTCCGGCGGCGATTGTCAGGATCGCGGCTGCTTTCAGAATGGTGCGCATTCAAATGTTCTCCCTTCAGGGTGAAACAATTCATCCATTGCAAGGGCCGTGGTGCTAATGATCGAAGTACGGATGTTTAGAAAGCGGCAAGCGTGGAAGCTCGCCGGTTGGAGGTTTAAGGCTCAGGTCCTCGAAAAGCAGCGAGGGGGCGACAAACGACACCAGCGGAGCTCCGGCCTGCCCCGGATATAGGCGGCCTCCGTAGGCGGCAAATGGAATGGTGTAAACCGTCAGATCGCGCGAAGCGGCAATGAGGTCTTTGAAAGCCTCGTCATCCAGCCCATCGAATTGGCCAACGCGTATCAACTCTTCCCGGCCGTCGGGATACACCCTGTAAATCTCCCGCCCCACCCCCCGCGCGAGCACGCCGAATTCCTTGTTTCGCTGTTTGACCAAGGTCATCAACTCGTTTTTCAACTCCTGCTCACTCATGCCGTCGGTCACGTTGACGAGCACGTTGCTTGGCTGCGCCCCGAAGGTGCGATAACTCCCTGTGCTTTGGGATATGCCGGAGACGGGGTCGCGCGCGTTGAGCAAGGTTTTCAGGAATCCGTTTTCCACCAGAGTCGCGGGCCGCGCGCGCACACCCTCATCGTCCACCGCGTGGCCGCCCGCCAGCGGCGTCCCCTGATAGGACGATTGCGTGGGATCATCCACGACGCTCATAAAACTGGGCAGCACGCGCGCGCCCAGGCGGTCCTGAAACCTGCTGACGTTCTGCGCCGCGTAGGCTTCCATTTGGGGATTGTCCGACGCGGGTGTGCGCATGGCCAGCAACTTGGGAATGAAGACCTGGCTCAAAACTTCCGCGGCCGCTGCACCCTCGAAAAGCACGGGACCGTTGTAACGATCGACAAACGGCGCCCGCCGCATGCGCGTCAGCCGGTCCGCCATTGCGTCAATCTGTTTCGCCAGCTCAGCTTGGTTGGGAAGCGCTTCCACAGAGCTTGCCGAGGCCATCACCCAGTCCGGCAATTCCGTGCCGTCAAGGGCCTGGGTTTGGGCCATGGCCATAAAGGTTGCCGCGGAGTTTTCTTCCGTTACAGAGCTCCCCTCGCTGTTGAGGTACCAGGAGCGCGTATCGCCGAGGTTCAGGCTGGCGGAGGAGGTGTAAATCTCCGGGGCGTTTCGGAAACGGGCGGAAAGATCCCGCACCAGAGCCTCGGCTTGGGTGAGGTCCATCTTCACCGGTGAGAAGGCCGCCAGCGCCGTTGAGGGCTGCTCCTTGCTGAAATCGGGAAGGTCCTCGCGAGCCTTTCGATTCTCCAGTGCTCCGCGCTTTCGCGAAATCATTTCCAGCGCTTCTTTGTACGCCGTGTCCGTGGCCAGCCAAATGTGACGCCGCAATTCCCGGTAGTCATCATCAAGGGGGAGCAGGACGGATTCGGTAAGCCCGTTGGCTTGGGGAGGGTAAGTCATGAAATTGCTGTTGTCGCGCTGGTAGTCCCCCACCCGAACCTGCACCGTCAGGAAGCGGCTGCGCGCCACGTCGCCGGAAAGCAGAGCTCCGAAAGTGGCGGAAGTATCGAGCGAGCGCCGGTCCTGAATGCGATACGAAATGAAATAGGGCTTGTCGAGCTGTTCCAGCCGCAATTGCGTCATGGAGCGGTTCAGTTCGTCGCGCATCGCCCTCATCACCACGTCGTCGGCCGCCGGTGTGGATGCGGGGAACAAACACACACCCAGCAAGAAAATTGCGGCTTTCCTTGCAACCCTTCTCGGCATTCTCAAATTCCTTCTTCGCTTGCGGCTCGATGTGGTGAAACTTCCGAATCCAGATTCTTCCTACTGAATGGGCGCAGCAAGAATGGGCGCGCGCGCCGTGGACTTCTCCTTCTTCTGCACTTCGATCTGCGAGATGAGGATATCGGGCGAGGAAGCGGCGACGGGTACGGAGCCCGATTCCGCGCCGCAGACTCCGTTGAACGTCGCAACTGCGTCGTCGCCGGCTTCGATCTTGCTGAAGGCGGTGAGCGGCGTGCCGATCAGATTGACCCCGCGCACCAATTCCTCGCGCCCGTCGGGATAAATGCGATAGACCATGATGGGCAGCACGTTGAAGGCGTTGGGAGTAAAACGGCTGGTGAGCGTAAACCCGCCCTGAATGTCCTCAAAATACAGCCCGAACTTCTGGTTTTGCCTTTTTATTTCGTCGATCAGCCTCTGCTTCAATTCGGCGCGCGAGACCGGGTGATCGACCACCACAATGAGATTGGATTGACGGGCCACAGGCGCATTGCCCTGCTGCCTTCGGCCATGACCGTTGGAATTCGGGAAACCCTCGATGGGAGAGCGCGACATCAGGAAATTCTTGAGGATGCCGTGGTCCACCACGATGACCTTTCGCGCCGCCACGCCCTCATTATCAAAGTCATATGAGCCGGCAAGTTCGTCCTTTCCCAAGCGAGGCAATGTGGGGTCAGAAACGACGGAGAAATTGGCCGGAAGGATTTTTTCTCCCACCATTTTCTTGAATGTCTGCCCTTCGTTTTCGCCTTTTTGCCGGTGCCCTTCAATGCGGTGGCCAAATACTTCGTGAAAGAAAACGCCGCTGGCCCGGCCGGAAAGAATCGCCGGCCCGGTGTAGGGATCAACAATCGGCGCCACGCGCAAGGCTTGCAAGTCCTTGATCATCTGGTCGGCGACTTTCAGCACGGCTTCGTCGGACGGCAGTCCCTCCGGTTCGGCGGAATAGAAAGACTCGTATCGCGGCAGATCCATGCCGTCGTCGGCCTTGGTTTGAGCGGACAAATAGAGATGGTAGAAGGGGCGCGAAACTTCGATCTCGGAGCCGTCGCTGTTGACGTACCAGCGGGTTTCAATGTCTCCCAGAAAGGTCGCTGTGGCGGAATAGATGTTGCCGAAACGGGCAAAGGGCGCCGTATACTTTCGCGCTTTGTCCTCCCAAACCTTTCGGTCGACCCTCATAACGCGCAGGTCATCGTAATGTTTGGCCGCAGGCGCGGAAGAGAAATCATCCGATTTGTCTTCCTGCGCCACTTTGACCTGAACTTCGGTGGTGACCGCGGCAAGCTGCTCAACCGCCTGCTTGTACTTGAGGTCGGTGTAGTACCACAGGACGCTCCGCAGCGCATCGGGATCTGCCTCAATAGGAACTTGCAGGGGCCCGATGGAATCAGGCCCGTCGCCGCGCGCTCCGTGGGTGTTATCCAGATGAGGGCTTCCCACTCGCAGGTCGATATCCAACTGGCGGCTCCGGCTCTGCGCGCTGGTTTCGAGCTTTCCGAAAGTCCCGGTTACATTGACGACCTGATCGTCCGTGATTTCATAGCTGATGAAATAAGGCGGGGAACTCTGCGTTTTGAATGCCGTCTGGGATCGGGCCAACTCCGCCTTCATTGCTCCCAGAATTTTTGCCGTCTCGGCATCTTGAGCTCTCAAGGCTGGAGCAGTAAGCGCGAGCGCGATGGTGAACGTAATCAGTACTCGCAAGGCAGTTAAATCCTCCGGGGAGTTTTCCATCCTACGGAAGGATATCTCCATCGTCAACTTTTTACGTAGGGGGTGGTGCCCTAATTTCAGGCGCGCCACACAGCATGCCGAAAGCTCGCTACAGAGTTCTGATCTGGGCCCCTTGCGAACACGATGGCCGCGTCGGCGATCCTTGCGTCGGCCTAACTACCTGTTTTTTCATACACATCGTAGGTTCCTTAAAATAACTCCAGCGTTTTCATCAACATCGTAGGATCGATCAAATTCCAAAATTTAAGTGCTTGTTTTTCTTAAACATCGTAGGTTCGATCTTCATTTTTGATTCCCCCCTCGGCGTATCGAATCAGTGAAGTCCTTAAATTTTAAACAGATACGGCAACTGACATTTTGCCCATTTTGCCTCTAACCCCTTTTCTTATCTGTAACATCGTAGGTTCGGACGTGTCTGCTGAGGACCCGTTCTTTCCAGCTTTCTCAACTTTATTGAGCACGTCGGTTAGCGGCCGGACTTGTTTGAAGCGGCTTCGTTCCGGAGGAAACATTTCAATGACTCCGCGAGGCGCGATTCGATACCAGTCGGTAAATATTACTATATGGTATATTCTCTGTCAAGAGCTTTGCGAACATTTTCCACCAAGGACTTCATAGCTCGCCGCTTGGGCTTCGATTCGGTGCGCCTGTCACCGGGCGCGCAGAAGTGTGCTTTCCCGCCGTGGCAATCCTTCTTTGGGCTTGCGCTTCAGCACCAGGTATTCGATTCCCTTTGCGGCGCAGAATTTCCGCTTCTCGGGCCTATCTCCGTCCTCATTGACCACGTAAATGTGAGGCTTGATGAGTTCGATCTCCGGCTCCGCATCCATCCAGCCATGGCCGCTCGAGATCATGGCCTGGTGTACAAAGCGAACGGATTGCACCATGTAGAGCCGCTCGGCCTGAGAAAACATCGGGTGCCCAACGCCTTTTAGCAATTTGATGTTCTCGTCATGTCCAACCACCACGTACAGGTCGCCGCGCGCGGATGCCTCCTCAAAGAATCGAACGTGGCCGGAGTGAAACCAATCGAAGCAACCGGTTACCATCACGCGTTTTCGAGCCGACTTGAAATCGGGCGGCGCGAACGCGGGCACGGGAAATCCACCCAAGCTTGGATTCTGTATTACGCGATAGGGAATTCCCTGGGCTTGCGCCTGGTCGCGTTTACGCGAACTATCGTGCTCCTCGCTCACCGCCCAAACAGCAGAGTGAATGCCGGGAATCTCCGGGGGCGCATCAGGGTCGATCTTTCCTTTCACCAGCGTTACCTGTTCGACAAAACGCAGCGACTCAAGCAGGAAAGCCCGCTCGCGCTCAGGAAAGCGCGGCTGCCTTCCGTCAATCGCCGCGAAGGATTCATCCGACCATAACGCCACGCGCACGTCGCCAAATTTCGCGGCTTCCTCCAGAAAACGGACGTGCCTGGACTGAATATTGTCAAATCCCCCCGCAACCAGAACAGTTCGCATATCCTTCTAACCGGCTTTTGCGTATCTCCTGACATTGATGTGGAACGATCCCGGCACGGGTTCGCGCGAAATAACATAAAGATAACCGCCACCGCAGCCGGAATACATTGCCCCCGGATAGTGCGATTGGTAATGCCTCAGGATTCCCATCAGGTCGACGGTTATCGCCGGGTGCCGA
>JASHTZ010000475.1 GCA_030040295.1 Terriglobia bacterium
TGCCAAGCGGACCACCCGCATGCCGGTATAAACAGTGTTCGCCGCAGCATGTGCAAGAAAGCTCGCCAGGAAGTCGGCGTGCCCTGTCGGAATATTTCCCTTCAGCACTACGGAACTGGGTAGCCAGAACCAACCGTGTTCAACCGATACGATTCCAATGACCGCGGCGGGCAAGAAAGACCAGAAGGCTAGCTCAAAAGATAACCGGGCGCGACGCCGAAGGAGGAGTATGGCCACGACGATCCCCACCTCGAACAATCCCTCATACCGTATCGCGCCGAGCGCCGCTCCCAGCGCCATGAAGCCCACCTTTGCCACGCGCGCCGGAGGTGTAAGGTCCGCCAGAATTCGCCCGGCAAAGAAGGCAAAGAGCAAGGCCAGCAACATGTGGAGAATGTGTTCCAGCCCCGCGAATATCAGATTGGGAACCGGAGCGAGAAAAAGTATGCCCAGCATCACGGCAAAAACATAAATGCGGGGAAGGAAAGGCGAGAGCGAGTCCAGAATCCACTGCACGGTGAATATAAGCGCCGCAGCAGCGAGAAGATTCAAAATCAGCGGTGTCAGCGTATTGACTCCAACCACTCGATAGATCGCGGCCAGGAGTACCGTCCATAGAGGTGAGGAAGATGTTGCGGAGAAGGCATAGGGTGACACTCCCCAAACCCCGTGGCGTGCCAGATTCTTTGCCATCGCCATGTGAATGTAGGCGTCGTCCAGGGCGTAAACGAAATGGCCGCGATTCAACCGGAGGGAGGTTACGAGAATTGCGGCAGACGTGCTCCAAAGCAGAAAAACCGCCGCGAGGCTTGGCCAATACTGCCTGGCGCGGTTTGAGGCTACACCCATGCGCCGCCAGCATATCACGTTGACGCAGTTTTTCAGTCTGTGCTATAAACCTAAAGCTAGCTTGTGCCGATGTCACCTGCGTCCGAACACTCCTCGGTAGCTCAATGGTAGAGCATTCGGCTGTTAACCGAAGGGTTCCAGGTTCGAGTCCTGGCCGAGGAGCCAAGCCTTTTCAAGGATTTAGCGACAGTTCGACAAGCCTTCTGAGCCTGGTTTTTGGTACCCAGTAGGGACTTTTGCAGGGATACCCTTTCCACCGCTGGAGTAGTCACGAGCACTGGCGATGAGTCCTGCACCGGTTCGGCATCCTCTGCCTTTCGGCGGATCGTTTCCTGTCCTTTTCGCCACACGGCTTCGAGAGCCTCACGCTTGGCCTCCATTCGAATGTGGCTGTAGTGCCGCAGCATTTGACGTGAAACGTGCCCGGCGATGTCCATAATTGTTTCTTCGCCCGCTCCGCTTTCAGCCAGTTCGGTAATGAGAGTATGCCGAGTATCGTGCAAGCGCCCTTTGACGTCTGCCCGTTGCCGAACGTTTGTCCACGCCGTTTTCAGAGTTGTAACGGGCCGCGTTGGGTCAAGCTGGTGCAATTTTCCGAAGGGGAACAGGTACCACAGCGGTTCAATCCGCCCGAAGGTCAGCTTGAACCATTCGCGGTGTTCTTTTAGCGCTTCGTAAAGCGGAGGATTGAAAGGAATCGTGCGCCCTTCGCTAGCGTCAGTCTTGGAACGACCGACGATGAGGAATTGCTTTTCGAGATCAACCTGCTCCCATTTAAGGGTGCGAATTTCGCTGCTTCTCATGCCGGTATTCGTGGCCAGCATCAGCGCCGGATAGATCGTCGGCGATTTGGCTGCCCGTGCCACCTCGATTAACCGCGTTTTTTCTTCAGGGCTGAAGACCTTAGCAGCATGTTTCAGCACTCGCAGCTTGAGCATTTTGTCTTTGCGCAATCTTGCGCGGACCAACTCCCCACGTTCGCCCATGATCCTAAGGAGCACGCCCACTTCCTCATTGATTGTCTTGGGCGCAGCGCCTTCCTTGAGTCGCTGGTCCTGGTACTCTCGAACAGTCTTTTCGTTGATATCGACGATCATCCTGTCGCCCAGGAGCACGTTCAAGTGCTTCGCTGCGCACTCCGCGTATGTGGCGGATCGATGGCGAAGCGCATAACTGGTGAGGTATTCCTTTGCGAGTTCGCGGAGGGGGAGAATTAATTGTTGCCGAACTTCCTGAATGTTGTTGTAACCTTTTTCGAGTTCACGGCGCCTGTTCTGTTCAGCTTGCTTTGCGATAGTCTTCGAGGTTGACTTGCTGGATTCTTGAATCCGCCTGCCACTAAACCAGAACTCGTACCACCAAATGTTTCCTCTCTTGAATACCGACATGCCCTCACTCCCTACAACACCACACCACTGAAATATACCGCGAGCGCCTGAAAGGCCCGATCCATTTCTGTATCAAGGCCACACTACTTTGCCAGAACCTCGAAGCGCATCTTCCAAGACGGAGGTGGAACCGGTAGCTCCGATGGAATTCCATGGGTGCGCCGTCGCTCAAATGTGATCCGAAGATTCCTGCGCACCCTCTCCGCTACCATGTTTGTCTGGAGGAGTAGTAACAAATCGACAAGATCCTTGACGCGAGAATTCTCCCGGTCCACACGAGGCAACGTGTAGGCGTGAGTCTTTTCCGCGAACTGCTGCTCGCGTGAGATTGTTCGGAATTCCGGTCTTGGGAGTCCGGCAAAATCAAACCAACCTTCACCCTCGATATGGTCAATGGGATCGAGAGCGTCGTCACCGATTCCAACGTCCACATGAAACCTTGCGAACGTCCGACCAGCCATGGTCGCGTCCACTGGATACCGGCTGCCGCCCTCGGGGGGAGCATTCAGTTCGAGCATCGGCTCGCCCACGAGGAAAGTGAACCTGTCCAGCAGATCAATTGAAGACGCTCGTTGGAGAAGACTGCGAACACGCTCCGCATTCTCTGCTACGCCGCCTGTCTCAGCACTTGCCGCAATTGTCAAATCGATGTCTTTGGTTGCCCCTGCGTGGCGAACCCGTAGTTCCATGGCATATCCGCCTTTCAGAAACCAAGGATACCGGTCCTTGGGCTCTGCGCTGAACAATCGCGCAAGAAACCGGTCAAAGGCTACCCTTCGTCTGAGGCGCTGAATATCCGTACCCTGACTTCGAGCGATGTCTGATAGCCTTGTCTCAAGCGCGGTTCGCAACGCCTGTGCCGTACGGTACTGTCTAAGCTCTGCCATGTGGGGTTCCGGGCGCGAGCGCAAGTAGTTCGCGGCGGACTTCAGGTGTTGTGTTGGCTTTGTTGAGATCGTTCCTCATGATGAGTCCCCGCGTGAGTGCCTGTTGGATGGCCTGCCGCACATGCGTCTTGTCTGTCTTTCCGTCAATCACGAGGTCAATGATCGTGCGGAGTGGTTTTGTGCACCGTACTCCAAACATCTCTTGGGTATCGTCGCTGGGGATGTTGGCACGATGAAGCACCAGGGCGCTCGGAATCTCGGCGCTCTTTCGAAACGCCATTGGCACCGTCATGTAAAGCCTCGAAGGGTTCGCGTCGGAGAGTTCATGAAGGCTTAGGGCAGTCTCATGGCTGTACACACCCTTAGGAACGTCATCCCGACCGCGGGACCACAGATACCAAAGCATTAGATCGGGTCGTTCTACGGTGGGGAATGCAGCGAGGCGGTAGATGCCCCGGTATTCCCGAATCCAGTTGCCGGCGCGAACATGGTAGGCGTGGGTTTTCTCAGCAAAGCCCGCCGAGATGGCTTGTTTCGTGGTGAAATAGCCGGACTGGTCCTCAGCAATTGCGAACAGGTTTTTCTTGGCCGGATTACGAAGCATACCGGCTGTATGATACCCTAAATAATATAGGGATTCATGAAAAATCTCCACAGGGTCACCCCTTCCCTCCTTACGCCCTTGCACTCTTGCCGTACCGTTCTGTTTCCAGATTAGAGGAGGTGGCTTGCTTTATTTGGGCTCCGCCAGTGGGCAGTGCCGCAAGCCACTCGTCGATGTCCTCAGGTCGGTATCGGACCAGGGAACTTACCTTGATGAACCGTGGGCCGCGCCGCTCCAGTCGCCATCTTCGGAGCGATGCGAGGCTGACGTGCAGCCGCTTTGCTACGTCACATTCTGTCAGAAGATTCAACATTGAAGCCCTCTTTAATCGAATTCCCAATAGGGTCTGCCGTAGAGTTCCGCTCCTAACCCGGCGTGTTTCAGACTGTGCAACTCAG
>JASHTZ010000476.1 GCA_030040295.1 Terriglobia bacterium
AGCAGGAGCCCTTGCCCGCCAGCCACCCATTGCTGAAGATGGACAACGTCGTGCTGACGCCTCACCTGGCATCCTATTCCCTTGAGGCTGCCCTGCAACTGCGCCAAGACACCGCGAAACGTGTGGTGGAATTCTTCCAGGGCACGCTGAAGGCATGTCTGGTCTGAAAAGTAAATCGGGCCGAATAGACCCCTCCCCCTCTTCCCTCTCCCCGGGGAGAGGGAAGAGGGGAGAAGGGGAGATCGGGTGAGGGGTTACTTCCTGCAGTGGCGGTCAGGCTCCTGTGAGTGGCCAGCTATGTCAGAAGCTCCGCCGTTGCCGGAAGATGATTACTGAAGAGGAATAAATCAATGGCTGAAGCATCTTCCCTTAGGGGAATCAAAGGAGTTTTCTCGCCGACCATTACCGCGTTCCATGCGGATGAATCGCTGGATCTCGATGGCGTAAAAAAGTTTGTGCGCTTTTTGCTGGACCAGGGGATGGAAGGTCTCGCGCCATTGGGAAGCGGCGGCGAACCCGTTGCCATGCGGCCCGAGGAGCGCATGCGGGTGCTGGAAGCGATCGTGGAGGAGACCGCCGGCAAAGTCCCCATTCTCGCCGGTACGGGCGATTACAGCACCGCCACCACGATTGAGCTCAGCCTTCACGCCAAATCCCTCGGCTGCCGCGGGCTGATGATCATTACTCCCTTTCTCCTGATTCCTCCCAAACGTGACGTGTTCAACCACCTGAGGCGCGTGCGCGAGAAAGTGGGCCTGCCCATCATGCTCTACGATGTTCCTTTCACGACCGGGATCGAAATTACGCCGGAGGAGCTGAAGAAGTGGGCGGACGAAGACGTTGTGCACGGCGTCAAGTGGTCGCACGCGGAAGTGAATCGCATCCACAACACCCGCCTGCTGTGTGGACCGGATTTTCCTGTCTTTGCCGGCAACGACCTGATTGCGTTTGAAGGGCTGGCTGACGGCGCGCAAGGCTGGATTAGCGGAGTGCCGATGATGGTTCCCCGGCTCGCGGTAAAACTGCGCCGACTGGTGGCGGAAGAGCAGAATTTGCAAGCGGCGCGGGAACTTTGGTACAAGTTGTTGCCATTGGTTCGACTCGAATTCGGCGCAGCATCGACCGGGGATTGGAACCCGCACATTATTTCCATCTGCCGCGAGGCGGCGCTGCTGCGCGGCATTCCCGTGGGCCCTTCACGCCTGCCCCTTTCCCCTGTCGATCCGCCCGTGCGCGAGCAATTGCGCAAAATCCTGGTGAGCTTGGGCGAATTGTAAAAGACCTGGCGACCCTCACTCCAAACCCGGGCAGGGAGTGATTTGGAAGTCCCGGGCAACGCCCCGCAAGCTGGCTTTCACCCACTCGGGAAAGTCGATCCCGTTTCGAAGTGCCTCTGCCCGTCTTTCGCATTCCATCTCGCCGGGCAGATAGACTCGATTCGAACCCTTCGCCTTGGGCGCTTCATGGATTTCGCGGCTGAGCTCCCGCATGCGCTGTTTAAATACCTCGATGGGCATAATGTTGCCGATGTTGAAGGCCATGAAACAGTGGCCCAGGTTGCCATGCTCGGGGGGGGAAAGAATCCAACTCTTTGATGCGGACAACACGCCGGCCCCGGCCAGCACGCTCGTCAATACTTCGATCAGGAAAGCGATGCCATATCCCTTATGGCCAGCCATGGGCATCAATGAACTGCCGACGGGCCAGGTTCCAACTTTGTTGGTGGGAAGCCCTTCGCTGTCGGCCAGGTAATCACCCGGAAGATCCTGACCCAGAGATTTCAAGGTCATGATTTTCGAAGCCGCCACGGCGCTCGTCGCGATGTCCAGAAAAACCGGAAAATCGGCGTCACAGGGAACGGCGTACGCGAGCGGGTTATTGCCGATGACCGACCCACGGGCTCCGGGCACAGACATATTGGGGTCCACGTTGCTCAGCGCGGCGCCGATCATGTCCTGTTGGGTGGCCATCACGGCGTAGTAACCCGCGGCGCCAAAATGATTGCTGTTGCGCAGTCCCACCCAGGAAAAGGTAGTAGTGCGAGCCTTGGCAATCGCCAGCTCCATGGCGCGGGAACTGCTCACCATGCCCATGGCGGCGTGTCCGTCGAGTACCGCCCAGACGGGGCCTTCCTCCACCACCTCCGGCTGAGCGCGGGCATCGATGCCTCCGGCGCGGAGGCTGGTCACGTAGTGGGCAAGCAAACTGGTGCCGTGCGAGAAAGTCCCCCAAGTGTCTGTGGTCACCAGCCCTGTGGCCACGGTCCGGGCGTCCGCCGGACTCATTCCGACTCGTGTGAACACGGCAATACAAAATTGCGTAAGGTCTCCAGTTGCGACGCGTCGGGAAGAAGCCGATCCCATGAATCCTCACTTATGAAATTGAATATGCCCTTACCGTAGACGGCGCCCAGTACTTCCAGCGTCCCATTAATATCATCGGGATTCTATACTGAAATGCGCTTCGGATTACCAACTACCGGTCGCCAGGGCACGATGGTAAGATTGCGCGCTTGTGCCGAAGCGGGCAGCGTAATTCAATATGTTGCCTTTATCGGATTGAAGAGACCCCTCACCCCAACTCCCCTCCCCCTCTTCCCTCTCCTCTGGGGAGAGGGAAGAGGGGAGAAGGGGTGATAGGGTGAGGGGTCGGTTGGATTTTGGCGGGAACCTACTTCGCACGAACGGGATGGAACACCATGAGTAAAAAGTTTGATCGTCGGCAATTCTTGCAATCGGGCGCTGTGACGCTCGCAGCGAGCGCGGCTCCGCTGCGGGGACGCACTCCAGATGATGCCCCGCGACCCATGAACGTCCTCTACGTCATCGCGGATCAGCACCAGGCCGCATGCATGGGCGTGGAAGGCCACCCGCAGGCCATAACTCCCAACCTTGACGCGCTGGCCCGGCTCGGGGTTCGCTTTGCGCACTGCTACACGCAAAATCCCATCTGCACGCCCAGCCGGGTGAGCATCCTGAGCGGACAGTATCCCCACAACCACGGATATTACGGGTTGTGCGGTCCGCCGCCGCCGGTCGATCTGCCCAGTGTGTTTCAGCATTTCCGCCGCAACGGCTACCGTACGGCTGTGATCGGAAAGGTCCACACTCCCGATGAACCCACCAATTGGCTCGCCGGCCACTGCGACCGGATCGGCGATGTCTGCTCGTATCATGGCGAGAACGGCGGCGAGTCGAAAGAGTACGGCGCCTACCTTGATGCCCTGGGCCTGCGCGACAAAGACGACTCCGGCAGGCTTCCGGAATTTCCGGGTAACCAGCAGCACGAGGGCCGGCCCTCCAACCTTCCCTATCGCCACTCGCTGGAAGGGTGGACGGTTACGGAGACGATTCGCTTTATTGAGGAATCGGGTGAACGGCCGTTTTTCGTACAATGCTCGCTGCCGCGGCCGCATGAATGCTACACGCCGGACCGCAAGTTTTGGGACATGTATCCGGACGACCTGGCATTGCCACCCACCATCCACAATTCGGCCGCGCACCGTCCGCCGCACTTTCAGGCCATGGTCGAATGGCTGAAGAATTACGAATGGCTGATTGAGCCGAAGACCTTCGATGCCGGTTGCCGGAGAGTCTGGCGAGGTTATCTGGGCTGTGTAACCCAGGTCGATTATGCCCTGGGTGAGCTCTTAAGCTATTTGCAGAAAACCGGCAAGGACAGTAACACGATCATCGTATACGGATCCGACCACGGAGCCTACAGCGGCACCTTTGGAGTTCCGGAGAAGGCGCCCGGAATCTGCTCAGAAGCGGTTTGCCGCGTCCCCTTCATCTGGTACGTTCCCGGAGTTACCAAGAGCGGACGGGTATCGCGCGAACTCGTCGAGAACGTTGACATTACTCCAACCCTGATCAGTCTGTGCAACTTGCCGCCACTCGAAACGACGGACGGCCGCGATTTGACGCCACTGCTGAAAGGTGATGATAAATCCGTGCGTGAGGTCGCTGTAACCGAGAACGTCTGGAGCAAGGCGTTGCGCTGGGGGCCTTGGCGATTCGTCAACTACCCGAAGGCGCTCTTTGGATTCGACGTCGGAGAGCTTTACAACCTTGAAGACGATCCGAATGAGACCAGTAATCTCTACCACGATTTGGCGGCACAAAGCACCGTGGCTGAATGCCGAAGGCTGTTGCTCGAGTGGCTGATCCATTCAACGCGATATGTGACCGTCTTGCCCGCGCCTGCCGGGTCGCCGCAGTTTCAGACTGCCCGGCTGGCTCCTGACTGCAAGGAAAGCAATTTTGTGGGCGTCGAAGAGCGCATCCGGCGCAAGCGAGTCAACTATCTGTAAAGATTCTGCTGAGGAATTCAGAATAGACTGGCGCATGCATTCGTGGCACGGGCTTCCAGCCCGTGTACATGGCCAGGATGGCCATGCCACAGAGGTGTGAATGAGCCTGGCCATTGGACTTTTCCTGACCTTCATCGCGGGCAACAGCACCGGTTACAGCATGCTGCCGCTGAAATGGGAGAGAGTTTGGAAGTGGGAAAATTTCTGGCTGTTCTACACGGTGGTGTCTCTGCTGATTTTACCTCCGGCTCTTGCCTATGCGGTCTGCCCGGGAATTCGAGGCGTGTATGCCTCGCTCTCCGTGAACGAACTCGCCAAACCCTTCGTGTTCGGCGCGCTTTGGGGATTTGCGCAATTAGGCGCCGGACTCTGCGTGCATCGCCTTGGTTTCGCGTTGCAAGGCGCGCTTCTCGGCGGGATTGGAACGGCGGTGGGCACGATCGTTCCGCTCATCATGCTTCATCGCAACCTGGTGTTCCAAACTTCCGGCTTGCTGGTTTTGCTCGGCACGGCGATTACGTTATTGGGAGTTACGCTTTGCGGATGGTCGGGCTACCGCCGCGAGCAGATGACGCGGCAACAGGGCCGCAGGGCCGGATTCTCTCCCGCCGAGACGGCCATGAGCCAGGCAGACCCCACTCGCAAAGGGTATGTTCTGATGGTCGTGGTTGCAGTGGTCTCCGGCGTGCTTTCGGCATTCACCAACATTGCCTTGGCTTATGGCGGTGAGATTATGACGAAAGCGGTTCAGGCGGGAGCTGCGCCGCAGTGGGCGCCCTTCGCTCTGTGGCCGATTGTTCTTTTGGGTGGGTCGGTGGTCAATCTCACCTACGCCATCTTCTCATTGTCGCGGAATGATGCGTGGAAATCATTCACGGGAGGACCGCGAGAGATGCTGAACCCCGTGCTGGGGGGATGCATGTGGATGGGCGGAATCGCCCTTTACAGCAGCGCAACGACCTATCTGGGAGTATTGGGAGTTTCGATCGGGTTTGCTCTGTTTACAATTGTTCTGATACTCTGCGGCCAGTTCGCAGGACTTTTTACCGGCGAGTGGCGCCAGATCCCCGGCACGATTTACCGGCGGTTCGCCGTGGGCATTGCGCTTCTGCTCGTCGCCATCGTCACTTTCGGCGCCGCGAATCGCTATTCGATTTGAAGAAGACCTGGAGAGGGGAGAGCGGCCAATGAACATGTTCGATCTCAGCGGCAAGAAAGCGCTGGTCACGGGCGTGGGGAGGGCCACAGGCATCGGGCGGTCATTGGCCCAGGCTCTGAAGGAGTTCGGAGCGGAGGTGGTGATAACTTCCCGTTCCACCGGCTGCATGGAGATCGCCAGAGAGGATGGCTTCCTGCCCATTCAAGCCGATCTTACCAACCGAAGTGAGTTGAAGCGGATGTTCAACGAAGCGGTCGAGAAACTGGGCACGCTCGACATTCTCATCAATAATCATGCGACGGGAAAACGGCAGCACACGGTAGATGTTCCCATGGACGTCTGGGACCTGATCATCGAAACGAACCTGTCGTCCGTATTTCAACTGTGCCAATTGGCGGCGCAAATCATGCTGCCGAAAGGCTACGGCAAAATTATCAATCTGGCTTCGATGTCCACCTTCATCGGCATTGCGGAAACGACCGCCTACACTGCTGCCAAGGGAGGCGTTGGCCAGCTCACCAAGGTGCTGGCGAGTGAGTGGTCAAGCCGCGGCGTCAACGTGAATGCCATCGCGCCCGGTTTGATCGAAACCGAAATGACCGGAGGCCTGAAGAAAGATGCGGCGCGACGCGAGTATTTTATGTGCAGAATTCCGGTTGGGCGTCCCGGCAGGCCGGAGGATTTGAAAGGAGCGGCGGTGTTTCTGGCCTCGCACGCTTCGGACTACGTGCACGGGGCGATTCTGAATGTGGATGGCGCATGGCTGGCAAGATAGTGTTTGCGCATCGCGGACGTCCTGCCCGCCGCAGAGGTTTTCCTTCTCCAACGGGGAGAAGGTGCTGAGGGACGAAGCCGGATGAGGGGTTTCTTCGCGGTGTTTCCTCAGAAGCCATCTTGCGCGGGGCGCGGAGCAACCCCTCACCCGTCTCGCCCCGGCTGATGAGAACGCCGGTTGCGAGCCACCCTCTCCCCACGGGAGAGGGAAGACAAAATCACGGAGGGCATGCGCCCTAGCGCAACGGCTTTTGCTTCTCTCGATGATCGTAAACAAAAGACTCAGGAGCGACCCATGAGCGATCAAGGAAAATTAGCCGGCAAGAAAGCGCTGGTGACCGGTTCGGGCACGGGTATTGGGCGGGAGATTGCCCTGGAATTCGGGCGCCAGGGGGCAGACGTGGTGCTGCACTATGGGCACAGCGCCAGCGGCGCTGAGTCTGCTGCGAAAGAGATTCAGGCCATGGGCCGGCGGGCCACCGCGTTGAAGGCGAACTTTGAAAGCGCGCAGGAAGCGGTGGGGCTCGCGCGCCGCGCCATTGAGTTTCTGGGCGGCATCGACTGTCTGGTGAACAATTCAGGCATCACCATGAACAGGCCCTTTCTGAAGGTGACACCGGAGCAATACGACACGCTTATGAATGTCAATTTTCGCTCGCCGTTCTTCGTCGCCCAGACGGCCGTGGAAAACATGCTGAGCCATGGTGGCGGAGCCATCTGCAATTTGACCTCGATTCACGGGCTGATTGGCGCGCCGGAGCACTCCGTCTACGCCGCCACCAAGGGCGCCATCATCGCCTACACCCGCACCCTGGGGGTCGAGCTGGCGCACAAAGGCATTCGCGTGAACGCCATCGCGCCCGGATGGATCAACGTTGAAAACCACGCCAAGGCCATTCCCGGATTTACCGAAAAGGGCGCCATTGAGTCAGCGCGAAACGCCGTGCCCGCAGGCCGGTTCGGCTTGCCGCTGGACGTGGCCAAGCTGGCGGTGTTTCTGTGTTCCGATGACGCGGGGTTTATCGTGGGTCAAACGCTTGTGGTGGATGGCGGCACGGTTTCCCTGATGTCCCTCATATCTGACTTTCGCCATGAGTCCGCAGCGCGCTTCGGAGTCGGCTACGTGCCGGGGATTTGACCCGGCGACCCTCAAGGCGCGGCTTCAACCGTAAGCCGAAGCCCAATGGCTTTCGTTACCGCGAACAACGTGGAGAGCCGTGGATTGCCGTGCTCCGACAATGCCCGGTAAAGGCTCTCCCGCTCGACCCCCGCGGCCTTTGCGACTTTCGCGATGCCCTGCGCCTGTGCCAGGTGGCGCAAGGCAATCAGCAGTACCTGCGGCTCATCCTCATCATTGAGCGCCGCTTTAAGGTATTCTGCGGCAAATCCAGGGTCATTGCGCAGCCTGCGCACCATCACCTCATCGTGTGAAACGCTGATCTTATGTTTCATGGGCGTTCCGTCCTTTCTTTGTAGTCGTTGAGATACCCAATGGCGCGGTCAATGTCCGACGACTGTTTTCGCTTGTCGCCGCCGCAGAGCAGCAAGACGCAGGTTCTTCCAACCATCGCGTAATAAACCCTGTAGCCGGGCCCCCAATCGATTCGCAACTCGCAGACTCCTTCGCGTAGTGGCTTGCAGTCGCCGAAATTCCCCGCCGCAAGCCGGTTGATGCGAATGGCGATCCTCGCCTGTGCTCGTCGATCCGGTAACTCCGTCAGCCAATTATCGAAGATGTCTTTGCCCGCGCGGCTGACGTAGTGGCGAATCTCGATCACGGGGGTAATTGTAACTTATAAGTCACAGAATGGCAAGTAAGTGTAGAAGAGGATTCGGACCTTGTTTCCTCAATTGTTGTGGCTTGCGGATGACGGATGCCGAATTGCCAACTGAGCCCGTCTTGTGGTCAGAAATTATGGCTTGCCGTCACGGTGCCGCTCTTCACGTCTGATCCAGTTTTGAAAGGTGTCTCGACGCCGTGCATTTCGTTGCCGACGAAATAGATTCCCCGGCTTTTCGCGCCTTTCACATCAAGAAATACGCGTGTTCCCGCAGTCGCTTTCGAGTTCGTGATCGTGGCGTTTTGAACGCTGTCGAGAATCACGGCGGGATCTTCCCCGTTTAACTTCGCCGGACCACCCTGGAAATCATCAAGTGTCAGTCCGTCAACGTCCTCGAGGGCCAGGGCGCTTTGCCACTTTGCCAACTCGGGCTTTTCCCAAGTAACCTCCACGTCCCTCACCTCCAGATTCCTGGCATAGCGGAATTTCATCGCGTCCGTCGCTTTATCGTAGCCGGCGGATGGGTCAGTGGAAATGAAAAGCTTGATATTCTCCAGCGTCAGGTGGTCGAGCCAACTGGTGGGATATCCGCTGATTGAACTCGTCCCTTTGCCATGCGCGATGACGTTGCGAATGGTCACGTTGCGGATTGAGCCGGCGGGAGGTTCGTTCGCCTGAGGATGGCCGGTGCGCTCGCCGAGCCGCTCGATCATGAAATAGATGGGATCGGCGTCGCCCCACCAAAACCACTTGTAGCGGATGCAATTCACGACCAGGTTCGAAAGCTCGACGTTCTCGACGTAGCCGCCCATCGTGATCATAAAGGCGATGCCGCGATTGGACGCGGTAATCACGCAGTTGGTCACGGTCACGTTGCGGATGCAATTGATGTTGCAATCACAAAACTTCAGCGCTGCCGAGGCGGAGGATAATCTGCAGTTGGTGATGGTGATATTCTCGCAGGGAAGCGCCGGCCCCGAAATGTTGAACGAATAGAGCACGATGGCGTCATCGCCGGTTTCGATGGTGCTGTTGGCAATGCGCACGTCTTTGCACCCGTCGGGGTCAATGCCGTCTGCCCATACGCCGTCAGATTGACTGGTGTGAATGTAAATTCCATCAATGACGAGCCGCTCGCAAGCGTAGGGATAAATCGTCCAACTGGGAGACCGAAGAAATGAGAGGCCGGTGATTCGAACATCCTGGCAGCGGACCAGAAACACCAGGTGGGGGAAGATTTT
Organism: Terriglobia bacterium; assembly: GCA_030040295.1. Taxonomy (GTDB): domain Bacteria; phylum Acidobacteriota; class Terriglobia; order UBA7540; family UBA7540; genus Bog-366. The sequence goes on from JASHTZ010000476.1 coordinate 9,268, forward strand.
TCGGGTTCCAGAGCCCACGGGGAAAGACCGGCTGAGCGATAGGCCTGCAGCTTTGGCGAGCAGGCGATTGTCGTGAATGTTGATGTCGTCATAATCGCTGGCTTGATAGAAGTATTCCTGCTCTCCGTCAACCGTGCCCCGGCCTTGAATGGCAATGTCCTGAAGGTCCTCGCCGTAAAACACTCCGGGCTGGTCATAATCGGAATCCGCCTTGGAGGCAAAAAGAGTGGCGCCGGCCTCAATGTTGAAAGTCACGTGGCTGCGCAGATGGATCGTCCCCGACGTGTACTCGCCGGGAGGCAGGTAAACCTCTCCGCCACCGGCTTTCGCGCAGGCGTCTACCGCTTTCTGGATGGCCGCTTGGGCGTTGTCGGCTTTGCGCCCTGTGGCTCCATAGTCTTTGACGTTGAAGATCCCCGGGTGCCCCTCGCCGCGCGCGTAGGCGGACCCTTGGCCGAAGCAGAGGACCACTCCAACGCATGTAATTGCAGTGACTGCTAGTCTTCGCAATCTTCTCTCCGGATTTTTGAGGATGTTCGGTTCATCCATAATGCCCGCGCCTCAGGAGTGCACACGGGATGAGAATTCGAGACTAAGGCATTTGCTGATAGCGCTTCAGCCCCGCATGAATATGTTCACGCATTAAGGCGACCGCCAAATCCGCGTCGTGTTTGCGAATTGCATCCAAAATTCCTCGATGCTCGTCGATCGCCAACTGCGGAGCTCCTGGGCCGCCGCCCAAGGCATGCAACGCCTTTTGCAGTTGACTGCGGATCAACGATAGCAAGTCAAAGATGAGCTCATTGGAGGAAATCTTGGCAATGCACAAATGAAAGGCGACATCCGCCGCCACGAATTGCTGGATATCTCCGAGACACGCCTGCATTTTGGTGAGTGCAGCTTCAAGCTCCTGGGCCTGCTCCTCCGTGACGTGCTGGGCAGCGTCCGAGGCGGTTTCTGTTTCCAGAGCAAGCCTTACCTTCATAAGGTTCTCGACGTTCCTTCTCTCGGTCGCCACCCTCCACTCCAGAACCTTTCCGATGAATTTGTCGAGATTCAAAGCCAGAAATGTGCCTTCGCCCACTCGGGTCTCCAACACGCCTACAATCGTCAGGCAGCGCAGCGCCTCCCGCAATGATGACCTGCCAACTCCAAATCGCGTGCGGAGTTCCCGCTCCGACGGCAATTTCTGGCCGGGCATCAGGTCTCCCGTGGAAATCAGCCCCATGATCTGGCCCGCGATTTCCTCGCTCAGAGATGTCCTGTCGATGGGCTTGAATTTCAGGCTATGCACTCCAGAATGGTCGTCGCTTTTCACCGAAATGTCTCCTCATGACTCCTGGTCGGGATTACTACGCGCCGCGTTGGTTGCACCCGCGAATCCCGGCGCAGAGAAGGATTCACATTTGAAAATCTCCGGCCGCCTTGCTTGGGGTCATGAGTCATTTAGGTGCATGAAAAGGAGTCAGAATCACGTCTCACTTGATCGGCGCTCCACCACGATGAAGAAAAGCTTGTAGCCTTAGGCCGAAATGATACGACAGCCGCTTTGCCAAGTCAAAAACCGTGTTGGGTATTCGGTGTCTCAATTCTTGCCAGATTCATCTCGAAGCGCGTTCTGTGGATGCCTAAAGTTTTCGGGAATCGCGAGGTGGTTCACAAACCAAGCCCACCAGGAGCGGTTCGTCTGAAGCGAGGCAGCGTAAGATGCCAATGTAACCCGAAACTCGGAAATACAAGGAGGATGCAAGTGGCCACTCACCAATTCAATCGCCGGGAGTTTACAAAAAAGGTCGCGGCGAGCCTTTCCGCACCGGGTCGATCGGCGGCGGGTTCCGATCGAGAGCGCCCTCTCGTCGATGAAGCGCAAGCTCTCGGCTCGCGCCCCTGGCCGTTCGCTCCGCACGCAGACGCTCCGTGTCCTGCTGCTCGGCCTGAGTTTCAACCTGTACCGCTTGAGACATCTCTACATCTTCCCAAGGTTGTCAACAGAGCCAAATGACTTCTACACATCCTTTCCCTCTTCGACCGTGTAAAAGACGTTGCGCCTGAAAGCTTCCGTCTACGTCAGACGGCGGACTTGCACTTAAGACGAAAAAGAGCTTTAAAACCCTGTACATTGGGGCCATTTTAGAGTAGTTATTGGCCGGTAGCTTAGGACTCGTTCCTTATTCGGAGGGCTTTCATGAAACGAAATCTGGCCCGGTTCTGCCTGGCGATGTCGCTGGCCTTCGTCTTCGGCATCCCCAGCACGAGATTGGCGGGGCAGTCCACTGTTCAGGATTCTGACGCAAGCGAAAAAGACGTCTTCAAGAATCTGGAGTTTCGCAACCTGGGCCCCGCGGTGGGCGGCGGTCGCGTTGCCTCCGTGGTGGGTATTCCCGGCAATCCTAACGTTTATTACGTAGGGGCTGCAGGCGGCGGCGTTTTCAAGACCGAAAACGGCGGAATCTCCTGGAAGGCTATTTTCGAACACGAGAGCACATCATCCATTGGTGTGGTTACGCTGGCTCCCTCCGACCCCGACATTGTCTGGGTGGGCACAGGCGAATCGAAAGTCCGCAACGACCTCATTGACGGTCGTGGTGTCTATGTCTCGGGTGACGCCGGACACTCCTGGAGGTTCGCAGGCCTGGGCAACGTGGGGCAGATTTCCCAAATCATTGTTGATCCCACAAATCCCGACATTGTCTTTGTAGGAGCATTGGGACACGCATGGGCTCCCAATCCTGACCGCGGTGTTTACAAAACCACCGACGGCGGGAAGACGTGGAAGAAGATTCTGTTTGTGAATGACAGCACAGGCGTGGCCGACATGGCGATTCAGCCCGGCAATGCCCAAGTTCTGTTTGCGGCGATGTGGGAATTTCGACGCTACCCTTGGACGCTGGTGGATGGAGGACCCAACAGCGGCATCTATCGTTCCACGGATGGAGGCGACACCTGGAAGAAAGTGGACAACGGGCTTCCCGAGGGTCCACTGGGCCGGATCGCAGTTGCCGTCGCGCCGACCAATCCTAATCACGTTTACGCGCTGGTTGCGGCCAAGCGCGGAATGCTGTGGCAGTCCACTGACCTGGGCGATAACTGGACAGAAGTCAGTGACAATCACTCCTACGACGTGCGTCCATTCTATTTTTCGCGAATGATGGTGGCGCCGGACAACGAAAACAAGATCTTCTTCATGTCATTCAACCTGGTGGAGTCGGATGACGGCGGCCGAACGTCGCACACCGCGGACCGCGGCGTCCACTCTGATCACCATGCTTTGTGGATTGATCCCAAAAACCCGCTACGCATGATCCAGGGCAACGACGGCGGCGTCAACGTGACCCTGGATGGCGCGCACTCTTGGCGGTTCCTCAACAACCTCCCCATCGAGCAGTTCTACATGGTCTCGACGAGCAGCGATACGCCGTATTCCGTGTGCGGCGGTCTCCAGGACAACAGTGCCTGGTGCGGGCCTGCGAGCAACCTTGCTGGACGCTCCGTGGGCCCCGCAGATTGGTATACGGTGACGGGCGGGGACGGTGAATATGCAGTGTTTGCTCCGAGCGATTCCAACATTATCTATGTCGATTCACAGAGTGGCGACATGACGCGCCTCGACAGGAAGACTCACATGACCCGATCGATTCGCCCCTACCTCGATGGTGTGGAGGAAGTGAGGCCGGCCGACCTGAAATACCGATTCAATTGGACTTCCCCCATCGCGGTTTCGGAGACCAACGCCGATGAGGCCTATCTCGGCGGCGACGTCGTCTTTAAGACCACGGACGGCGGCAGGAATTGGGCGCCCATCAGCGGCGACCTGACGCGCAACGACAAATCGAAACAGGAAGTCGCGGGAGGACCCGTTCAGCACGACATCAGCGGCGCGGAGAGCTATGACACGATTCTGACTATAACCCTCGCGCCCACGGACCCTAAAGTGATTTGGGTAGGTACCGACGATGGCTTGGTGCAGGTGACTCGCGACGGCGGGAAGAATTGGAGCAACGTCTCCGTGTCAGGCGCGCCGGAATGGGCGCGCGTTTATCAAGTGGGGGTTTCGCCGTTTGACGCCGGGACGGCTTACCTCACCTACGACGCTCACGAACTGGACAATCCCAAGCCTTACGTTTACAAGACATCTGACTACGGCAAGACGTGGACGTCCATCTCCGCCGGGTTGCCCGACGATTATTGCGCCCACGTTATTCGCGAGGACCCCAACCAGCGCGGGTTTCTCGTGCTAGGCACGGATACCGGACTCTTTTTCTCGCAGGATGCGGGCGAACACTGGCAGCCGCTGAAATCCAACTTTCCCACCGTGCCTGTTTATGACTTGAAATTCGCCAAGGCCACGCATGATTTGGTGGTGGCGACACACGGGCGCGGAATTTTTGTGCTCGACAACATTCGCCCCGTCGAATTGCTGACGGCGAAAATGCAGGATAGCGATTTCCAACTTGTAAGCACGGCGCCCGGCACGCTGTTCCATCACTATCGGGGAAGCGGTGGGGGAGGATTTGGAGCCTCTCCGGATTATTCCGCTCCTAACGCGCCGGAAGGAGTGGTGATTGACTACTATCTGAAGAAGGAAATTGAGCAAAGGCGTGGCGGCGGTGGCCCGGGTGGTCCCGGCGGTGGTGGCGGAGGAGGAGGCAGGGCAGGTGGCGGTGCCGGAGGCGGTGCGGCAATGGCCGCAGGCGGGGGAGGTCAGGGCGAAGGTGAAGGCCCCGGCGGCGGGCGCGAAGGGCCAGTCAGTATCGTCTTCACCGACGCGCATGGCAATACCGTTTCCACCGAACGTGGACCCTCCAAGGCGGGCATCAACCGTTTTGTCTGGTCGATGCACTACGAAGGGCCCGAACGCCTGAGCTTCGAGCGGCAGCAGGAAGTAAGTGAATTCGCCGAATTCTTCGGCCGCGGCCGCGGACCCCAGGTCCTGGCGGGTAAGTATTACTTTGTGATTACCGTGGCGGGGCACAAGGCGGAAGGCGACGTCGAAGTGAATCCTGATCCGAACATCAAAATAGACCCGGAGAATTTCCGCGCTTCGCTGCGGTTCTCGCTGGAAGCGCGCAATGCGGTGAGCGCGCTCAACGAAATGCTGAACCGCGTCGACGCCATGCAGAAAACCCTTACGGCCTTCCAGGGCATGGTGCGCTCGAGCGACGACACTGAACTGAAAAAGAAGTTCCAGCCCCTCATGGGCGAGGCTTTTCCATTGGCCCGGAAGCTCAGGACATTGAAGGATTCCGTCTATAACTCCGAGCTCCAATCCGGCGCTGAGGATGATATCCACTATCTGGCGGCGTTTAACGCCCGGCTCTCCGACCTTTCCGGCAGCGGCTCGGCCGGCTACGGCGAGCCTCCGTCGAAGCTGGCCTTGGAGCAGAAAGAAGAGATGACGAAGGAACTCGAAGATCACCTGGCCGACTTCAACAAGTTCATTCAGACTGACGTGCCTGCCTACAACAAGGACGCCTTCGCTCTCGGTGCGCCGACGCTCTATGGCGGCGAACCTATCACGGTGAAAAAGCCGCCGCCGGGGATCTGAGGCTCACGAGGTTCGGAATGAAGCGAGTGATTGCTGTGCTCATCGCGCTGGCCGCGGCCCTAACGCTGGCTTCCAGCCGGCACGGAGGCCGCCAAGATGGCGGCCCTACACCCTAATTTTCCGCTTGGCGGGATTGCAGGCAGATGTACCTCTCCAGGGCTCTTTGATCCTGAGGGCGAAGCGCGATCAACTCCACGCCAGCGCCTTTTCCGTCCTCGGACCAGCGAACGATTCCTTCCGTGCTCAGTCGCGGCAAATCGGGTGGCTGGCCGAACACGAGGTGAAGTTGAGTGCCGACCGGGAAGGTTTCCACCGACCGGATGCAGAGCCCCGTTTCGCTGACATTCTTGGTCTCTGCGACATAGGTTGCCTCGCCCTGAGAGAGAACAACGGTCATGGCAGCACTCAATCGTGTGGACGTCTTGCGCCCCAAGGATATCGACATGATTCCCAACCCCGCTTGCAAGAAGATTTGATTCCCACGTTCTGCGGAAATGGCGAGCAATCGATGCGCCAAATTTATCTACAAATAAATTACGCAGAATCAAGCGTTTGGGGTGGTCTCGGAACAGTGATATCACATTGTGCAAGTCGAAATTTACCAACCTCGCGTAATTTTGGGAGAAATGAGGTCAGCAAGAAATTGGGTGTGTATTGGACTACCCACAGTGTTCAGGATTGGTGGAGGCGGGGGGAGTCGAACCCCCGTCCGAAGAGTCTTACGGGTAGGAGCCTACATGCTTATCTCGTTCGCTTCCTGCTTTCGCCGGCGGCCCTCAGGAACGGGCAAGAACGAACCGTCAGCTAGCTTCTGTCCGCCGGTAGGCGGACTCTCGCCCGAAACCCCGAAGCGACTGGTTCCGAGCCATCCCGCCAATCGACGCCCCTCTCCCTCATGCGGGCCTAAGGAAGGGAACGGCTACCTAATTAATTAGGCAGCGTAGGCATACTGCGTGTTGGCAGTTGTCTTTGTCCCACGCCGATCACGGGTGGTGTGGACCCCCGGCATGCCTCCTAAGCGCAAGGGCTCCCGTCGAAACCGGTACGCCCCCACTCTTTCTAGGTTACGCTTGGTGTTATGGGGTGTCAAATCACACTGAAAGGGCGAGGCTTTAGCCCCGCCGATATGGAGAGCAGCGATGGCGGCCTTTAGGCCGTGAAGTAATTGGGCTTCAGGGGCTAAAGCCCGAGACTACGCCTCTCTTTGCGGCGGGGCTGAAGCCCCGCCCTTCCTTACCCTCAGAATGAGAACACGTACTGATGCAAGCAACTGCTACACACAGGGGAGAAGGTAGCGCTCAGAGGGTGGGTTTGAAATCTGGTCGATCCTTTCACCTGAAGATCCAGCGGATGAGCAGGCCGATTCCGGCGAGCAGTTTTACGCCATCAAGTCCCGTGTACGCTCCATGCAGCGCCCAGAAGCGCGGCATTATCGGCGGAGGCGGATTGCGCGGCAAGAAATCGATACCGCGTCCAATGGAGACGAGCCAGGGTGTGATGAACACCGTCAGGATCACGGATAAGGCCAGCATAGCGATCACCACGCCTGCGTCCAGGGAGTTGCGCGGCGACTGTCGCCACACGAGCACCAGAAGGATTGCTCCCGAAAGAATTTGCA
>JASHTZ010000477.1 GCA_030040295.1 Terriglobia bacterium
TCCCTTGTATACCTGTTCAACCGCGATGGAAGTCAGGGTCAGGATTTGAGTGTGGGATTCGTTCCAGCGGCACATCTGCCTGGCTATTTGCCCCTGAACGATGTCGCTGGAAGCTTGGGTGAGTTGATCGAGTGACATGGGGACAAGCGTGGAGGCGCGCATGACGGAAACGGTCGCGGTTCCGGCGGCCAGAGCACCTGCAAGAATCGCAATGGGCAATCTCATTCCTTCTGCCTTTACTGAATCTGAATCGCTCCCGCGAACGCCTGCAACTCGCCCGTGGCCGTATTGGCCACCACGATGTTGCGCGGGCCAGGGGCGGCGTTCGGGCTCACCGTAACACGAAAGGCCACGTTTAACAGTCCTGCGTGATTGTCCGTGGGGCTGAGCGGCGTCAATTGAGTCACCGTGATGTCGTCGTGCGTACCCTGGCTTACATCCACCGAAAGACCATTGGCCAGAGACGTTCCGCCGCCATCCGTCAATCCCTGGCCAAGCAGCCAGACAATTGCGGTTGAGCCCCTTTGCACCGTGACGCTGGCCACACCACCGGAACAATTCGTCAGACCTCCCAAGGGTCCAAGTGTGCCCTCGCACGTGCCGATGTCGGCGAGCCCGAGGGTGGGGCTGGAGGAAGCGACGTCAAAGTTGACGTCATCGGCGTCGGTATTTCCACCGGGCACGTTGATGGCGTTCGCGCGGGTGCTTGAGGGATTCACCATGACGGTAAGCGAAGCCGACTGCGACGGATCCGCCTGGCTGGTGGCGGTAATGGTAATGGGATTGTTGCCCGCCGGGAGTGCCGAGGGCGCGATGTACTTGGCGCTGGCGGAAGTGCCGGAAATCGTGCCGAGTGTGGCATTGCCGTTATCCACAGAGCCTGCCAGCGCGCCCGTCACGGTCCAGTTGACCGCCGTATTAGAAGAGCCGGTCACCGAGGCAGTAATGGGAAGCGTCTGATCCACTGTTATATTCGCCGGGCCGATGGGGCTGGTAATGGAAATCGATACGTCCGCAGGCGGCGTGTTGGGCGAAATCGTCACCATGACCGAGGCATTGTCACTCGCATCGGTCTTGCTGGCCGCAGTAATGGTCACGCTTGCGGGATTGGGCGCAGATGTGGGCGCAGTATATAGCCCTGAACTGGTAATCGTGCCGACCTTCGAGTTTCCCCCTCTCACTCCCGCCACCGACCAGAGGGCGGTAGGATGAAGCGTGCCCGGGGTGCTGACCGTGAATTGAAACGTCTGCCCCGCCGTCAATGTCGCAGGGGAAGGGTCAAACACCAGGGTCGGTGCACGGCTATCCGCTCGCGGAGCCGTGGGGGTCGTAACCGCCGCGCAGTCCGCCATCACCACCAGCAGGCACAGGTTGATTCCCAATACCAGCGTTTTGTGAACGCTGCCCCACATGTTCGTTCCAGCTCCCTCAAGACGGAGAATCCCCATCACTCTTTGTTTGGCCCAAGGCCCATTGTAACCCAGAAACCAAAGTGCGGCAGGCGCGAGCCCCAACGCTTGTAGGCATTTCCTTACAAGTTGTCCGTTAAGGGTGCAAACCGTGCGGGCAGCCGCAAAGGCTGTGTATGAAGGAAGATGATCAGGTTTTTGGAAAGGCTCGATTCCGCGCGGACACGCGAAATTCGCGATGATCAGTTCTGGGGAGAGCCGAAGTTCGGTGAAGTTGTGGTTGAGTTCAGGCTGAAGCCACTATTTTGCGAAAATCCTGAACTCTGCTGCGGGTTTTGCTGCCCGAATCCGCCGGATCCTCCGCCTCCGGGCATTCCGACGCCAATTCCGAACACTCCCATATCCAGCCCGATGAACTCCCACTGATTATAGTGAGTGTGTTTATTCCAGTTTTTGATTGACTCGTGCTTGCTGGTGGGGGCGACGCCGACAATGTAGGCGCCTATTATTCCGTTTTCATCCGTGCTGGAAGAGAAGGAAGAAGAAAATCCGCTCTGGCTGGAAGTTCCCATGGAGGAATTCGATCCAAATCCTGAGTTGCCCAAAGAGAATCCCGAGGAACCGGAATTACCCAGAGAAAAGCTGCTCCCTGACATGGAATTCGAAGACGAAGAACCATTTATCCCAAGCCCGGCGGGGTTGTTGTTTTGGTTCATCAAGGGTTGATTGACCGAATCCAGCAACACTCCCGCGGCATTGACGTGGACGAAGCGCCATTTCCCTTTGGGATCAAGTGGGTCCTTGTACTCTTGGCGCAAGAACCGCATTCCATTCGTACCCTCCAGCTCCTTGATGTTCACGGGATAGCGGTTGAATTGCTTATGGAAGAGGGCCACCGCCCGGGCATATTGGGTCCCGCGGAAGATCGTCTCCTCCTCCTGCTCGCGCCGCCCCTCCTGAAGGAGGCTGGGCAGTGCCGCCGTCAAGCTGACCAGCATCAGGGTGGCCACAATCATGACAATGATCAGCACGATGCCTTCAGCCCGGCACCGTCGGCGTCCCGCCCTACTGCGGGAAGGACAATTCAAAGGTTTTCTGCGTTTCGGCATCTTGAAACACAATCGCTGTGGGAGTTATTTTCACAACCTTATACTTCCCGCCCACCACATCACCCTCGTGGACGACTTCCATATCATCCTTGAAACTCACCATCCCCTCGCCCTTGCCGCCCGGCAATTCGTTGTAACCCATGGCTTTGATAGGAGGCGGGGGAGGCGGGGGAGGAAGTCTCACCGGTACGGGCTTGGGCGGGAGCGGCAGCGGAGCGGCTTCACCCACATATTCAAACGGGTTGCGGCCCTCACCGGGAAGCGGGCGGGAGTCCAGTTGCTTCAAGGCATCGAAGTGTACCGTGGGATCGTATTCCGCCAAGTCATCCGCAGCGTGAGAGGTGCTCTTCTCGGCCTTTGCGGAAGAGGCGGCCGGAGAAGCGGCATGCGCACTGGAATTTCCCGGCTGCCAGCTTCGATACTCGGATACCAGATGGGCCACCAGCAGCGCTGCGACCACACCCAGCACGGCAGTTCCCCATTTTTCCATTCCGGCCGAAAGTTTCATGGCGTTAGATAAAGGTCCGCGGTCAACTTCAGACTGATGGGCGCGTTATCGCCCGTAGTAAATGTAAAATCGCGAACCAGCAGAAACTCGTCCGCAGTTTCCAAAGAGTGCGCGAACTTCACCAGGCCTGCGTAGGGTCCCTGAGCGTTGATTTCGAGCGCCAATTTCTCCAGAGGGTCTTTGTGCTCCGGCTCGAGCTTGAATCCCAGCGGGCCTAGCTTGACGCCCGAAGCGTCCGCCAGCTTGTGAACCAGGTGGTCAGCGGAGGAATATACCTCGCGGCGCGGTGGAATTCGGTTGCTGGTGAAATCCTCAATTTGCTTCGCCACCTCCGGCAAAGCAGCTTGATCCTTCTTCAGGAGTTCCACCCGCACCTGGAGCTTCCTGATCGTTTGGCGCAACTCGTCCTGACGGTACGCCTCCCTATCAAGCTTATCACCCAGCGGCCGGTAGACCCCAAAGAAAATAACCAGGTCCAAAGCCACGAGACCCGCGCCAATGGCTTCAAAGATTCGATTAACGATTTGGCGTCGGCTTTTGCGCACCTTTCATCCCCATATTCATATTCGGAATTCCCATCCTGGGCGCCGGAGGCTTGCCCTGCGGCGGCTTCTGGTTTTTGGCGGGCGGCATCATCTTCTCAGAAGCAGCCTTCGCGTGAGCCGCCCTCTTTTCAGGAGCCTTCTTTTCGCTCGAAGCTTCCGCTTTCTCGGCCTTCGCTTCCGCCTGCTCTTCCGCCCCTGGCAGGTAACGCGCCATGCACACGAGATTAATCTGCGAACCCTGCGAGGGATCCTCCTGGAAACCCTGGTTGACGATCGACACGTCCTTGAAGTCCGGCGAATCTTCAAGGTCATTGATATAAGTCTCGATGGCATCTTCCCCCTTGGCGGTGATTCCCATTCGCACGGCGTAATCTTGTCCCGACTCCTTGGGGGAGGCGAACGCCAGACTGGTGAGATGAGCGTCCTCGGGAAGGAGGCCGGCCAGGCGTGAACTCACTTCAGCCAGAGAAACCTTCCTTTCCACAATGAGCTTGTTGATAAAGCGGATTCGAGTTCGCAGGTCTTGATCTGCCGGGGCTTCGAGTTTTCTGCGAATGTCTTCTTCCTGTCTGCCCAGATCGTCCGCGCGACTCTCGACGACGGTGACCTGATGTTGCATCGCGCGGAAATCCCGATATTCGCGAAGCGAGGCTCGGCTCAGGAGAATCAACGCCCCCACGCCTATGAGCGTGGCGGGAATTCCCCACGCCAGCGCGTAGCGGTCGCGCGCGCTTGAGGGAGGGGAGAGATTGAGAGCTATCTTCATCTTGGTTAACTCAGGTTTGCCACCAGTCCTGCAAAAGGCATTCCAAAATGCTCAAAGGTCTCGCGTTGCCCGGTGGGCAGCCCGGCAGCAGGGAGGAAATTCGCGGGCAAGTGTTGAAGCTTCTGACCCAAGGTCTGCGCCAAAGCCTGGGATACCGCCGGCCCTGCCCCGGCAGTCGTGCGCTCGCAATACCAGACGTTTTGAACCTGAACTTTGAGATTATCCTGGCAGGTCGCCATAACGCGGCTGGCCTCGCGCGCCACCTCCGAAAGGTTTCCCTCCAAATCGCCATCCAGCGCCCGCGTTCTCCAATAGCGCAGCCGATTGGACGCCACCACAACGGCAGTCAGCGCGCCGGGGCAGAGGTGAAGCAGCAGTTGGCCGCCCTCACCGTCAGAGAGCAAAGGCAGTAAGGCCACGCTGGCCGGCAAGATCAGCGCGGGAGGGCCGTTGACGCCTCCCAGTCCCGCTTCATACTCGGCCAATACGGAACTGCGCACCGCAACCACCAGAACCTCTACCGATCCCGGCTGTTTGGCCACCACTTGGAAGGTCAAGCGTGCTTCCTCGGGCGGGTAGGGGAGAAACTCGCGCATGCGCCACAGCACGAGGGTGTGCGCATCTTCCAAATTGTCGGGCAGAGTCTCAAATTGCAGCAGTGCGATGCGCGCCACCACATCCGGAATCAGCAGACCTAACCTGCTTCCGCCGCTGCCCACTTTTGCGATGACCTGTGCGATGGTTCGCCGCACCGCCGCAAGATCTGCCAGGTTGGACTTGTTTGCGGAGGGCGTCAGGGCGCCCGCGGGAAGTTCGCTCATTCCAACGCTTCGGACAATGCGCTTGGAGGGGTTCAGCCGCGCTGCCGCCACATATCCCGGCTCCACGTCCACAGCAAATGTGGGAGCCACGAAGCGGGCCGTTTGGAAACTGCCGCCGAAGCCCAGGCGTTTTTTCAATTTGCTCCAGTTCAAGTCCGGCGTCCTTCTCCGGGGGCTTTCGTGCCGCCCCTACTCCACAAATGTTACTTTGTTGATCTCGCGCAGCGTCGTCACACCCAGCCTGACCTTTTCCAGAGCCGACTCCCGAAGCGAGCGCATTCCCTCGGAATGCGCGGCACGGCGGATTTCCGACGTGGGTCGCTTCGCCAAAATCAATTCGCGAATGTTGTCGGAAAGCGACAGCAGCTCGCCGATCGCCGTGCGGCCGCGGAAGCCCGTCTCATTGCACTCCTGGCAGCCCGCGCCCTCATAGAAGGTGACGTCTTTCCATTCCTCGATCTTCAATCCCGACTCTTCCATAAGTTCCGGAGCCACCTGCCCCTGCCGCTTGCACACTCCACAGATGGTTCGCACCAGACGCTGCGCCATGATGCAATTCAGCGCCGAAACAAAGTTGTAAGGCTCGACGCCCATGTTGAGGAAGCGGCCGAGCACGTCCACAACGTTGTTGGCGTGCACCGTCGTGAACACCAGGTGGCCGGTGAGGGCGGATTGGATGGCGATTTGCGCGGTTTCGTTGTCGCGGATCTCGCCCACCATGATCTTGTCAGGATCGTGCCGCAAAATGGATCGCAGCCCGCGCGCAAAGGTGAGCCCCCGTTTCTCGTTCACGGGAATTTGCGTGACGCCGCGCACCTGATACTCCACCGGGTCTTCGATGGTGATGATCTTGTCCTCGTCCGACTTGATTTCGGAAAGCGAGGCATAAAGTGTAGTGGTCTTGCCGCTCCCCGTTGGACCTGTAACCAGGACCATTCCGTAGGGTTCGCGGATGAAACGCCGGAAGGCGCGCATTTCCCGCTCCGCCAGACCCAGAACTTCCAGCCGCAGCGAGTGAAACTTTTCGTGCAGCGACTCTTTGTCAAGAATACGCAGCACAGCGTCCTCACCGTGGATGGAAGGCATGATGGACACGCGGAAATCGATGGGGCGGCCGCGGTAGCGCACGCGGAAGCGCCCGTCCTGCGGAACGCGCCGCTCCGCGATATCCAACTCGGACATGACCTTGATGCGCGTGATCAGGTTCGACTGAAATTCGCGCGCCAGAGGAGCCATGGCCTGCTGAAGCACGCCGTCAATGCGGTACTTCACCACCACGGAGTTGTCGCGGCTCTCAATGTGAATGTCACTCGCCCTCCGCTCGAGGCCGGCGAAAATGATGGAGTCCACCAGGCGAATCATGGGACTCACATCGCGGTCCTCGTCCACCAGATGCTCGAGTGAAAGGCCTTCCCCCGCAGCTTCTTCTTCACGAATGACGTCCAGGCGGAATTCTTCCGTGGCATCATCCAGCACGCGCTGCGAAGGTTCGGTTCGCTTTAGGAAATCTCGTACCTGGCTGGGTGCCGCGACGCGCACCACCAAGTGCCGGTCGAGTTTGATTTCGAGTTCGTCCAGTCGAGTGAGGTTGGTGGGGTCCGCTACCACAATCACCAGTTCGTGGTCCTTCCCCTCCAAGGGCAAAAATTCATAATGGAGCATCAATTCCAGCGGAATGGTGCGCAGCAAATCAGCATCCGGCCGCGAGTCACGCAAGTCCACGAACTGGAATTGATACCGCGCCGCCAGCTTCCGCGCAGTGTCCAACTCTTTGGCGTCGATGGTGGCTTCGGACAAAATCCGCCTCCTACATCTGGTCGCGAAAATCCGCGTTCAGTTTCACGGGCAGTTCGCGAACCGCCCCTACAAGTCCTCTCCCCTTAATGAATCTGAGAGGCCATCGAAAACAACGGCATATAGAACGCGATCAGCACAAACGCTACGATCACGGCGATCAGCGAGATCATGACCGGGCCCACCAGGGAAAGGCGCGTTTCGAGGTCAATCGCGACATCTTCCTCGAAGAACTCCGCCAGGGCTTCCAGCATGCTCGCCATGGCTCCGGTCGTTTCGCCCACCTCCATCATATCGAGGGCGATGGGGGGGAAGAAACCACTCATGCGCAGGCTTTTGCTCAGTTCCTTCCCGGCCGCGACTTCCTCTTTCGCCTGGCCGATGGCAATGGCAAGCCAGGGGCTGCTGACGGAGCCCCTGGCGGTCTCCAGCGCCGCCACGATGGGGGTGCCGCCCTGCAAGAGCACGGCCAGAGTGCGCGCAAACTCTGCCGCGGAAAACTTCAGCAGCAAGCCGCCCACCAGCGGCAGCTTGTATTTCAAGCGTTCCCACGCCAGCCGAACCTTGGCCGAGCGCGATGCCGTCCTCAAGAGCAGCACCACGCCGCCGATCACCAGGAGGATGAGCAAAGAGTAGTGCTTTATCTTCATGGCGACGGAAATGGTGAAGGTGGTGATGCTGGGTAGGGCTACGTCCATATCCGCATAAAGCTTGGCAAACTGCGGCACGATGAAAGTGACGACCAGCGTCACCAGAATGCACAGCACGATCAGCAAAATGGCGGG
>JASHTZ010000478.1 GCA_030040295.1 Terriglobia bacterium
GGCCAGCGCGGATTGCGATTCCCTCTGCAAAAGTGACTCGTAGCGTTCCTTGGCGTCCCGGTAATTGCGAGTAACCTCCGCAAGTTGCTCCGCGCGGACCGGCGTCAGGTTCAGGTGGGCCTGGAGAGTTTGAATCCGCTGGCGCAAGTGGTCCATATCCTTCCTTCGGTTCTGGATCTCGACGTTCACAGCTTTCAAACGGCTGTTGACTTCAATAAGGTTCGGCTGAGTAGCCTCCGCGGTGGATGTGTCGGTTTGCGAGGCCGATGAATCGGAGGTTTGCTGCTGGAGTTTTTCCAAGCGGGCGATCTCGCCCTTGATTTGTATGACTTCCGGATATTGGTCGGTATACCGGGCCCGCAATTCGGCCAATTTGGCGCGTAACTGCGGCAGAGATTCCGGCTGGGAATTTCCGGAGGCAGGGTTTACCGCCGGGCCCAGGGACTTGTATTCCTGCTGCATCGATTCCAGATAAGTTTTTTCCTGCTCCATCCGGTCGAGTTCGGCGGATGCGCCGCTAAACTCCGTCTGCAAGCTGTTCAAAATCTGGAGATTGCTCTGCTCCTGTTCGGGGAGTTCGCCGAGGTATTGCATTTTATAGGCGTTCAATTTTTGTTCTGCATCGGCCAGTTGTTGTCGCGCATCATCAAGTTGATTGGCAAGGAAGTTGGTGGTGCCTACGGACTGCTGACTGCGGGCGCGCTCATTTTCGTCAATGAACAGCGAGGTCAGCTCAGTGACCACGCGTTGGGCAGTCTCCCTCGTCGGAGCCAGATAGGAAATTCGAAACGCGGTCAATTGCCCGGTGCTGGCCGAGGCCCTTACGGGCTCCACGGTGATATCCTTGCGCATCATCTGAATCAGGTCGTCGGTGCCAAGGCTGCCGCGGGCATCCGGGTAAAGATCAAACTGCTCGATCAAGTGTTGCAGGCGGCTGCGGCTCAAGATCTGGTCCGTCAAGCTCTGCAAGCGGTCTTCAATGTTCGTCACCACGTTGGGAGTTACATATTGCGAGGAGACTTGCTGTTGCTCGACCAGGATCAAGGCCTCGGAGCGATAGCGCACCGGCCATATTCGGGCCGCGCAGAACCCCAATATGCCGATGGCAAAGAAAGGCGCCAGCAGGAACCACCGGCGGCGAACTACTGCTCCCACGCAGTCCTGCCATCTCAAATGGGTGTTCCGGTTGTCCTTTGTCATTGAGACTAATGCCTCCCCAGGGGAACCTGCCCCAGGCGGTAGAAGAACCCCAAGCTGACGTAATTCCGGTTCATATCCACCAGAAAGGGAATCGATCCCGTGGCGCGCTGGCGACCGGCGGTGTATCCCACTTGGGCCACCAAGCGTGAAGAGATTTGCCGTTCAAATTTCGCACTGCCGGTTTGATCCTCAATCGCGGCGTCCCCAAAGAGCGGTGACAGGGAAGTGGATCGCGCCACAACGCCGCTCAGGAGGAAGTCCCAGTGGCGGGACAAACTCTGGCGCAGATCGAAGCTTCCCGCGTTGTTCATTACGGCGGTCAGGAAGCCACTGCCATCAGAAATGGTCCGTTGCCCGGTGAGCACCACATTGGTGCGCGCCGAACGCCATCCCAAGCTGGCGCCGCCGCCTCCCTGCCACTTCGCACCGCGGTTGCGAATGCCTACGACCGCCGGGGCGCTGCCGGCCACTCCTGGGAAGTAAAGAAGATCGTTCAGACGCATATACTCGGGCCCGCCGTAAAGGCTGAATGAGACACCGGATTTCCCTTGCAAGGCATAGGTGAGCGCGGGCGTTTCAATCTGGTCCATGGACGGCCCGAATCGCAGGGTTTGGTGCAAGGCGGATATCCCCACGGTGGAAGTCGCACTGATCCGGTACGTGTAGTCCACCCCGCCGCGATAGGATTGCGTGTTAAAGAGGCTTTCGTCAGTGTTTGCGACGCCGCTGAAATTGCGGTTGCCGGCGGTGCCGTAGAAATCGAATTGACTGCGGCGGGAGGGTTGGTAAAGGGCGTCCACGCGACCTTCATCGCTGAAAATACGGGCCAGGGGGAAGAGAGTAGTTTGGTTCAGCGACGGGGAAAGGCTAAGCTGGGGTGAGGTATAGGAGTTTAAGGCCGGCGAGGAGATTCCCGTGAAATAGTAACCCGTGTCCTGGAAGCGCAATTGGAAGTGGTGGGCCACCTCAAACTTGGCGTTGAAGGAGAGGTTCTGGTTGGCTTGGTTGTAGCCCGGAATGTTGATGTAGAAAACGCCTTCCGGTTCGTAATCAAGGCTCACCTGGGAGCGCTCATGGTCAACTTGAAAACCCAAATGCGCACCACCCTGGAAGATGGTGCTTCCTACCCGGCGGGCGTTATCCCC
Organism: Terriglobia bacterium; assembly: GCA_030040295.1. Lineage (GTDB taxonomy): Bacteria > Acidobacteriota > Terriglobia > UBA7540 > UBA7540 > Bog-366. Next base: position 2,346 of record JASHTZ010000478.1, read on the forward strand.
GTAGGCATTGTCGTCGTAGGCGGTTTGTTCGTTGAGATCGAACACGAAGTTGTTCTGTGGGGTGGATTCGTCCGCATAACGCAGTGGCCGTGAGGAATCGTCTTGCGGCGACTCGGGCGCGCTCTGCGTTTCTTGCGCGCGAGCCGGCGAGTAAGTGATTACCGCGAAGAGCAGGGTCAATGCCAAGCTGGTCAGACCTATTTTTCCGCTTTGCATGGTTTTGAACGCCTCAAGGCACCACAACTGTGTCGCCGGGCTCAAGCTCCACGTTCTGGTCAGTATCGTTACCTTGGATAACTTGCTTGTAATTGAAGGGAAGGCGAAGGTTCCCGCCGTCGCTCGAGCGCCGCAAGACATAAATCTTGCTGACCTTGGCGAAGTCCCTGAAGCCGCCCGCCATGCCGATGGCATCCAGAATGCGCACGGGCTGGGCCAACGAGTAGGAGCCGGGATGCTGGACTTCGCCGAGAACATTGAACTTCCGGCTTTTGACCTCCTGCACCGTAACGGAGACTTCCGGATTGGCGATGAAAGCATGGAGCTTTGCCGCCAGCACATCCTGAAGTTGGTTTGGTGTATAGCCGCTCGCGTTGATATCGCCAATCAGCGGGAGGGAAATCTTTCCGTCCGGCCGCACCGCCACGATGCTCGAGACCTCCGGTTCCTGCCAGACATCAATCTTCAAAACATCCGCTGGGCCGACCGTGTAAACGTCATTGTTAACAGCCGAATGGCCGGCCGCGGCAGCCCCCTGCGGAGGATTGTCTTTGGGTGACTGTGCGGAATCCTGGGATGCTTTCCGGCCGTCCGGCACGGCCAGGGAGTTCGCCGGCAAAAATCCAACCAGCCCTGCAAGCAAAATGCCTTGGACAACAAGACGCAGCTTTCGCCGGCGTTCACCGTGGTGAAGCTTCATAATCCAGTCCTCCCATCATCAGGTTGGAGTCGGCGGTTAAGTCAGCCGGGCGTTGTCCGCGCGCCCCTTTCCCGGGTATCCCCGCATCCCGGATTTTGTAAAGCAATGCGCGATAACTGATGTTCAGAACGCGAGCAGCTTTCTTGCGATTTCCGTGATTGGC
>JASHTZ010000479.1 GCA_030040295.1 Terriglobia bacterium
TTGCGCATCAAACCCGCCGGCGCTTGGGCGGGCGGCAACCGTTGTGCGGAATGGGCGTCACGTCCTTGATGTTCCGCACTTCCAGGCCCGCCGTGGCCAGGGCGCGAATGGCCGATTCCCGGCCCGCTCCCGGCCCCTTCACGCGAACTTCCACGCTGCGCATGCCGTGGTCGCGCGCGGCATTGGCCACGCGCATGGCCGCCTGCTGCGCGGCAAAGGGCGTGCCTTTGCGCGAGCCCTTGAAGCCGAGCGATCCCGCGCTTGACCAGCAGATCACCCGGCCGTCCGTATCCGTGATGGCCACGTGGGTGTTGTTGAACGTTGCCTCCACGTGCACCACCCCGGTGGGAACGATGCGCTTTTCTTTCTTCTTGAAGACTTTCTTTTTTCCGGTTTTTGCTGCCGCTTTGGCCATAATTGTTTTCAGTCCTCAGTATTCTATGTCTTCGCGGTCGCGCGCTTCTTGTTGGCCACCGTACCTTTGCGCGGTCCCTTGCGCGTGCGGGCGTTGGTATGGGTGCGCTGGCCGCGGACGGGCAGGCTGCGCCGATGCCGCATTCCGCGGTACGAACCAATTTCAATCAGCCGGCGGACGTTCATCGCCGTTTCTTTGCGCAGGTCGCCTTCCACGGCACCTTCTTCTTCCAGAATCTGGCGGATCTTGGTGACCTCGTCTTCCGTCAGGTCTTTCACCTTCCGATCCGGGTCAATGTGCGAGCGCATGAGAATGGAGAGCGATCTTGCCCGGCCGATGCCGTAGATGTAGGTCAGCCCAATCTCCGCGCGCTTCTTGGGCGGCAAATCCACGCCCGCGATTCTAGCCATGTTTCACCTCAGACTTGGAAACTGGAAATCAGAAATTGGAAGCGGGTGACGCATCGGTTGAATTTCTAGTTTCTCGTCTCCAGTTTCTAATCTCCAGTTTCGAGTTTCGGGTTTCAATCTCACCCCTGCCGCTGCTTGTGCTTGGGGTTCTCGCAAATCACCCGCACCACTCCACGCCGCCGGACGATCTTGCATTTCGAGCAGATTCTTCGCACTGACGATCTCACCTTCATAGTTTATCCTTCTTGGGTCCTTCCCTCGCGCCTTGCACTTATCGATAACGAAACACAATCCTGCCGCGCGTCAAATCGTAGGGCGAAAGCTCCACCGCCACCTTGTCACCGGGGAGGATGCGGATGAAGTTCTTCCGCATTTTCCCGGAGATATGGGCAAGCACCTGGTGCTTGTTGTCCAGTTCGACTCGAAACATCGCATTCGGTAAGGCTTCCAGCACGGTTGCTGTAACCTCGATTGCATCTTCCTTCGCCATACCTCGGAGGGCCTCAACCCCGCCGCCGCGTTCCCTTCGGAACGCAACGGGCACCGCCTAGATTCGTGTTAACACGTCGGGGCCGTTTTGCGTGACCGCGACCATATGCTCGAAATGGGCGGAGAGCCCGCCATCCACGGTGACCGCCGTCCAGTTATCGCCGAGCACGCGAACATCCGGTCCGCCGGCATTCACCATGGGTTCAATGGCAAAGACCATCCCCGGTTTCAAGACCGGTCCATGTCCTGCCTGTCCGTAATTGGGCACCTGCGGCTCCTCGTGCATCGCCTTGCCGATTCCGTGCCCCACAAACTCCCTCACCACCGAGTAACCGTTCTTTTCCGCGTGCTGCTGAACGGTGAAGCAAACATCCCCCAGCCGATTTCCCAGGCGCACTTTCTGAATCGCCAGCTCGAGCGCATCTTCGGTCACCTTGAGCAGGCGCCGGGCGGAATCGCTGATGGCCCCCACCGGCAGCGTCACGGCGGAATCCCCATAATATCCGTCGAGGATTACGCCCGTATCCAGGCTGACGATATCGCCTTCCCGCAGCGCGCGACGTGGCGAGGGAATGGCGTGAATTACCTCGCTGTTGATTGACGCGCACAGGCAGCAGGGATACCCGCGATAGCCCTTGAAAGCGGGCTTGGCGCCCAGTTCCTTAACCCGCTTCGCCACAAAATTCTCAAGGTCAAGCGTCGTCACCCCGGGCCGCACAACGCCCTTGATCTCCTCCAACAGCTCGCGCACCATCCTTCCGCTGCGCCGGAGCTTTTCGATCTCGGCCGAAGACTTACAGATAATCATGCCTTTGAAAGATCGTCCAACAACCCCCTGGCAATTTCGTGGGGCTCCTTGTTTCCATCCACCGCCAGCAGCGCGCCCTGGCCTCGATAGTACTCAATCAACGGCTGAGTCTGCTGGTGATACGCTTCGAGGCGCTGCCGGATGCTGGTTTCATTGTCGTCGGCGCGATGCACCAGCTTGCCGCCATCCTTATCGCAAATTCCCTCAACCTTGGGGGGATTGAAGTAGATGTTGTAAATCTCCCCGCACATCGAACACGTTTGCCGGCCGGTAAGGCGCTTCAGGAGCAAGTCCTCGCCAACCTCAATGTCCATCACCAGCGGCTTCCCCTGCCCTTTCGCCGCGAGCATCTTATCCACAAACTTCGCTTGCGCGATGGTTCGCGGAAATCCGTCCAGGATAAATCCCTTCCGGCAATCCGGCTGGCTCACTCTCTCTTCTACGATGCCGCAGACCACTTCGTCAGGCACCAATTCCCCCGCTTCCATTCTCGCTTTTGCCGCAAGGCCCAGCTTCGTTGCCCTCTTCACCGCATCACGCAGGATGTCGCCGGTGGAAATCTGCGGAATGCCAAAATGCGTCGCCACTTCCCGCGCTTGCGTCCCCTTTCCGGCGCCGGGGGCTCCCAGGAAAATCAAAGCGTGCGCTCGCATGATTTCACGCCCCATGCCTTCTTACTGGCTTCGCCGGCCCCGCGTCCTTCCCTTTTTCAAGAAGCCCTCGTAGTGCCGCATGATGAGCTGGGCCTCCACTTGCTGCACTGTATCCATGGCCACGCCCACCACGATCAGGAGAGAGGTTCCCCCGAAATAGAAATTCACGTTCATCCCGTGCAGAATCCAGAGGGGAAGGTGCGAGTCAAACCAGGCCGCACCCATCCACGTGGGCAGATGGTTCAGGTGAATGCCGGCCAGCATGATATCGGGGATCAGAGCCACGATCGCCAGATAGAAGCCCCCTACCCAGGTAATCTTGGTCAGCACGTCATCCAGGTAATCCGCCGTGCGCTTGCCCGGCCGGATTCCCGGCATGAAGCCGCCCTGCTTCCGGACGTTATCCGCGACTTCATCGGGGTTGTAAACAATCGAAAGGTAGAAGTGCGCAAAAAAGATGATCAGGATGACGTAGGAAAGGGCATAGAGCGGCTCGCCATATGAAAACACCTTGGTAAACCATTCGAGCCCGGCCCCCGTGTAGCGCACCAGCGCACTTCCGCTTTGCTCCAGGTGAAACAAGTTCAAGGTCTGCGGGAAAGTCAAAATCGAAACGGCAAAGATAATGGGCATCACGCCGCCGCTGTTCACTTTGAGCGGCAGGTGCGTGGAAACGCCTCCCATAATTCGCCGCCCCACCACGCGCTTGGCGTATTGGATGGGAATGCGCCGCTCCCCGCGCTCCACGAAGACGATGGCGCCCACAATGGCCAGCATAAAAGCGAGGAGCAGGATCAACACCAAAAAGTTCCACGTGCGTTGTTGGAACACTTTTTGGTAGATGTCAGCCACGGCTCGTGGCAGCCCCACCACGATGCCGGCAAAAATCAGCAGCGACATTCCGTTGCCGATGCCCCGCGCCGTAATCTGTTCGCCCAGCCACATGATGAAGATTGAACCCGTGGTCAATGTCAGCACCGTATTGAACACGAAGGCAGGTCCGGGACTCCTCACAATTGCCGCCCCCGCCGCGGTCTGCTTCTCGAGCGCCACGGCGATGCCGAAAGCCTGGAACGCGCTCAATCCCACCGTCATCCAGCGGGTATAGTCGGTTATTTTCTTGCGGCCCAGCTCGCCCTCTTTCTGAAGTTTCTCAAGGTGGGGCGAAACCACCGTCAACAATTGCAAGATGATGGAAGCCGTAATGTACGGCATGATTCCCAGGGCAAATACGGTTAAACGCCGCAGGCTGCCGCCGGAAAACATGGCCAGCAATCCAAATAGCGACCCGCCCATCTGGTTGAACATCCGCTCGAAGACATCGGCGTTGATTCCGGGCGTGGGGATAAAGGCGCCGAGGCGGTATACGGCAAGCATCCCCATGGTGAACAGGATGCGTTTCCGCAGGTCCGGAATCTCCCACATGCTCTTGATGGATTCGAGCATTAAGAAATGACCTCAGCTTTTCCGCCTGCCTTCTGAATCTTCTCTAGTGCGGGCTTGGAAAAGCCATGTGCGGAAATCTGGAGCGCGGATTTCAGCTCGCCATCGCCCAGGATCTTCAATCCCGCGCCCAGTTGCTTCACCAGGCCACGGGCAACGAGAAGCTCCGGCGTGATCTTCTCCTCCGGTTTGAAATCCTCCAGGTCTTTCAGGTTGACGATGGCGAATTCCTTCCGAAAGATATTAGTAAAACCGCGCTTGGGAAGGCGGCGGTGGAGGGGCATCTGCCCGCCCTCAAAACCCGGCCGCATGCGCATGCCGGCGCGTGAGCGCTGGCCCTTCGAGCCGCGCGTGGCCGTCTTTCCGTGTCCTGAACCCATGCCTTGGCCAATCCGCTTGGAGCGCCTATTCGCCCCTGCCGGCGGCCGCAATGTTCCAACGTGTGTTGACATATGTCTTCAGCCTACTTCTTGCTTCCCTTCGTCGACTTTGATTTCTTCGCCGCAGGTTTTTCTTTTTTCTCGTCCTCTTTCGCGGACTTTGCCCTGGCGCCCTTGGCCTTGGGGGCTTTGGCTTTCACAGGCGCTGCTTCTTCCTCAGGTTGCAGTGCCGGAACCGCTTCGTCTGTTGCTTCTGCCGGCACAGCCGGCGCTTCTGGAGCGGCTTCCGCCGGCGGGGGCGGCGCCGGTTCCGGCGGGTGAACTGTATATTCAGGAATCGAAGCCCAGGCGGGCGGCGCCGGCTGAGGAACAATTTCCAAAAGATGGGGTACCGAGGCCACAATGCCGCGAATCTGCGGCGTATCGGGCCGCACCACCGTGTGATTCAGCTTTCTCAATCCCAGGCTGCGCACGATGGTCTTTTGATGATAGGTGAAGCCAATTCCGCTTCTCACCCACTTGATCCGAATCGTCTTTGCTGTCTTTTCCGACACGGTAGGTTGTCCTCTAGATTTCTTCCGCCGCCTTGCCGCGGGTATTGGCCACTTCCTGCGCATCGCGCAGTCGCAGCAGCGCATCCATGGTCGCCTTCACGACGTTGTGAGGGTTGGTGGTGCCCAGGGACTTGGTCAGAACGTTTTGAATCCCCGCCGCCTCCACCACCGCGCGCACGGCGCCTCCCGCGATCACACCGGTTCCGGGCGGCGCGGGCTTGAGCAGAACCTTCCCCGCCCCGTAATGGCCAAGCACAGCGTGGGGAATGGACCCCTGCGTGACGTTGACCTTGGTCAGCTTTTTCTTCGCCGACTCGATTCCTTTGCGAATCGCCATGGGCACTTCGCGCGCCTTGCCGGAGCCATAGCCGACGATCCCTGCCCCGTCACCCACCACCACCAGGGCCGAGAAACTCAGGTTTTTGCCGCCCTTCACCACCTTGGTGACGCGGTTGATGGAAATCACCTGGTCTTTGAGCTGCAACGCATTCGGGTCAATCCGATTGGCCAAATCTTCCTCCTGCCCATTCCCCTAGAATTTCAGCCCGGCTTCGCGAGCCGCATCTGCCAGCGCCTTCACTCGCCCGTGATAGGCATATCCGCCGCGATCGAAGACCACGCCAGGAATCCCCGCCGTAATGGCGCGCTTGGCCACCACCTGTCCCACCACCTTGGCCGCGGAAATGTTGCCGCCGCTCTTGAGCGTCTTGCGAATCTCCGCGTCGCGCGTGGAAGCCGCCACCAGCGTGTGGCCCGTCGTATCGTCGATCACCTGCGCGTAAATGTGATTCAGCGAGCGAAAGATATTCAAGCGCGGCATCTTCACATGACCACTGGCGTGCGTGCGGATGCGCGTGTGAATTCGCCGCCTCGCCGTATCTTTGGAAAGCATCTGTAACATAGCCAGTTCTCCGCGTGCTGTAGCGTCGATCTACAATCGATGATTCGGCGGTCGCAGACCGCCGCTACAATATCCGCCCAAAGGGCTCTTAACCCTTGGCCGCTCCGCCGCCACCGCCCGCGCCACCCGCAGCCGCTGCGGCCTTGCCCACCTTCTTCTTCAGTCGCTCGCCCGTATAGCGAATTCCCTTGTTCTTGTAAGGATCGGGCGGGCGCAAGCCGCGAATCTTCGCCGCCACGTGCCCCACCCGTTGCCGGTCAGGGCCGCTCACCACCAGGTGCGTCTGCTTTTCCACCGCGATGGCGATGCCGTCGGGAACCGGGAACTCGATGGGGTGTGAGTAACCCAGCACGAAGGTCACCGATTTCCCCTTGGACTCGGCGCGGTAGCCAATACCCACGATATCCAGGTGCTTCTCGAACCCCGTCGTGACGCCTCGAACCGCGTTGGCCAGCAGGCTGCGCGCCAGTCCGTGCAGCGCTGCATCCTCGTCGGAGTCACGCTTCAGGAGCAGATGCCCGTCCTGCTTTTCAAAATGGATTCCCTCGGGCAAGGGAATGCGTAACGCGCCCTTGGGCCCCTTTACCGCCAGCGCCGGTCCATCCGGCTGCACAGTGACTCCCGCCGGCAAGTCGATTATTTTTCGTCCGATTCTCGACATAGCTCAAAACCTGAGAGAATTTATTGGTCACCAGTTTTCAGTTCCTGACCACGAACCACTGAAAACCAACCACCGCCCTTACGATACGGTGCACAGAACCTCGCCGCCCACACCTGCCTTGCGCGCGGCCTTGCCGGTGAGGACGCCTCGCGGCGTCGTCAGGATGCTCACTCCCAACCCGCCTAGGACGCGGGGCACGCCGTTCATGCCCACATAAACTCGGCGGCCGGGTTTCGAAACCCGGTCGAGATGCGCGATGGCGCTCGCGCCGTCATTCCCGTATTTCAAGAAGACCTTCAAAACCTTCTTCTTGCCTTCGTCGGCCACCTTATAGTTGCCGATGTAGCCTTCTTCCTTCAGGATGCGCGCCACTTCCGCCTTGAGCTTTGAAGATGGCATGTCGACACGCGGGTGGCGCGCTTGAATCCCGTTGCGGATTCGCGTGAGCATATCGGCGATTGGATCAGTAACGGCTGACATAGAACTCCCCGTTCGTGCTCTGCAAAATGCTGCGGGCGCATTGCCCGCCAGGGTCCACGGCCAGGATGGCCGTGCCACATCACCTACCAGCTTGACTTAATGACGCCGGGAATATCCCCCCGCAGCGCCAGCTCCCGGAAATGCAGCCGGCACATCTTGAACTTGCCGATGTAACCCCGCGGCCGCCCGCAAATCTGGCAGCGATTCCGGTGGCGAATCTTGAATTTCGGCTTCCTGCGTAATTTGGCCATCATGGATGTACGTGCCACAGTTTACCCTCCGGCCTTTTCTCCAGCCTTTTCTCCAGCTTGTCCCGTTGCCGGCCGCCGCTGCGCTTCCGCGCGGAAGGGCATGCCCATGTGCCGCAGCAGCGCCATCGCCTCAGCGTCCGTCCGGGCGTCGGTGACGATCGTTATGTTCATGCCCTTGGTCTTGTCCACTTTCGCGTAGTCAATCTCCGGAAACACCAACTGGTCACGAAGCCCCAGCGTGTAATTTCCCCGGCCATCGAAGGCGCGGGTGGAAACGCCGCGAAAGTCTCGAACCCGCGGCATGGCAACGTTCGTCAAGCGGTCGAAAAACTCGTACATGCGGTCGCCGCGCAGGGTCACCAACGCGCCGATGGGCATGTCCTTGCGCAGCTTGAAATTGGCAATCGACTTCCGCGCGCGTGTGATCACCGGCTTCTGCCCGGTAATCTGTCCCAACTCGGCCGCCGCCGAATCCAGCAGCTTGGCATTCTGAATCGCTTCCCCCAGGCCCATGTTCACCACAATTTTTCGCAGGCGCGGAACGGCGTTGGCGTTGCCGTAACTGAATTCCTTCACCAGGGCCGGCACCACTTCCTTCTGATATCGTTCTTTCAGTCTTGGAACCATCTCGTCCTTCGTTCCTCCCGGCCTCTACTTATCCAAAGTTTTCTCGCACTTCACGCAGATGCGCACTTTCTTGCCGCCCGCCATGGCCCGGTGTTGGATGCGCGTGGGCCCGCAATCGCTGCACACCAGGGCGACGTTGGAAACGTCAATGGGGCCTTCCTTCTCCAGAACTCCCCCGCGAACCTGCTTGGCGGGATTGGGCCGCACGTGGCGCTTCATCATGTTCACGTGCTCAACGTAAACGCGATGCTTGCGCGGCTCCACTTCCAGAACCCGGCCGCGCGTCGGCTGCTCCTTAGTTCCCCGGCTCCGCCCGGCCATCACCTGCACAATGTCGTTCTTGCGTATATCCATGGTCCCCAACCGCCCTTTCCAGCCCCAACCGCCCGCCCCGAACTACTGCCCTCAAAGAACTTCCGGCGCCAGCGAAACAATCTTCAGGAATTTCTTCTCGCGCAATTCCCGCGCCACCGGGCCGAAGACGCGCGTCCCCACCGGCTCGTTCGCATCATTGATCAGCACCGCGGCGTTTTCGTCAAATCGAATGTAGCTGCCGTCGCGCCGCCGCTGTTCCTTGCGCATGCGCACGATGACGCATTTCACCACTTTGCCTTTGGGAATTGCGCTGTCAGGCGCCGCCTCTTTCACCGCCGCGGTGATGACGTCGCCCAGGCCGGCCTGCAATCCCACATCGCCGCCCAAGGGCAGGATGCAGGAAAGCTTGCGCGCCCCGGAATTGTCCGCCACCTGGAGGATGGTGCGCATTCCGATCATACTTCCACCTCCGGAACCGGCGCGGCCGCCGTCGCCTTGGCCACCACTTCCACCACCCGCCAGCGCTTGCGCGCGCTAAGGGGGCGGGTCTCCTCGATGCGAACCGTGTCGCCCACCCGGCACTCGTTCTTTTCGTCGTGGGCAAGGAAGTTTTTCGACCGCCGCACCACGCGCTTATAGAGCGGATGAATCACCTGCCGCTCCACGGTAATCACCACCGTCTTCTGCATTTTATTGCTGGTGACGACTCCGACTTTTTCCTGCCGTTTTCCCGGCCCGGCGCTCTGCGCCTGTACGCCCGCTGCTTCTGTCACCGTTCACCTACTTCGTCTGAGTTGCGCCCATCAGGCGCTCTTTCACCAAGGTTTTGACCCGGGCAATTCCCTTGCGCAGATCGCGGATCGCGGGGAGATGCTCGGTCTGCCCGCTCATCATTTGGAACTTCAGGCGAAAGAGCTGGTCGGAGAACTCGCGCTCGCGAGTCTTCAGCTCGTCATCGGTCCACTCCCGCATTTTCTCCGCGGGCCACTTCCATCGCTTGTCCTTCGCCAGCTTCATAAGGTCTCCACTTCCATTTCCATCTGCCGCACCGGAGGTTCCCGCCCCCCGGATCGAGCCGCCTCCGCCTTGCGCTAAGCCGCCTCAGCGCGCGACACAAACTTGGTGGGCAAAGGCAGCTTGTGGCTCGCCAGGCGCATCGCCTCGCGCGCGTCCGCTTCCGGCACGCCTTCCATCTCAAACAACACCCGGCCGGGCTTCACCACTGCCACCCAGAATTCCGGCGCTCCCTTGCCTTTTCCCATGCGGGTTTCAGCAGGCTTTTTGGTAACCGGTTTGTCGGGGAAAATCCGGATCCAGAGTTTTCCTCCGCGCTTGATGAAACGCATGATGGCCACGCGGCTGGCTTCAATCTGACGGTCGGAAATCCACCCCGCCTCCATGGCCTTCAAGCCGAAATCACCAAAGGAGAGGCTGGACCCGCGCCACGCCCTCCCGCGCATGCGCCCGCGCTGCTGCTTCCGGTACTTCACCTTGCTCGGCATCAACATAGGTCAATTCCCACTTCGAAATTCTTCGCGCCGTCTACGCGCTTGTGGGCGCAGCCGGCGGCCGTTCCTGGAGCGCCGGGGCCCCGGCCGCCGGGGCAGCCTTCTTCTCCGCCCGGTGCTTCTGCTCCAAAATTTCGCCGTTGTAAATCCAGCACTTCACGCCAATCACGCCGTAAGTGGTATGCGCTTCGGCCTGGCCGTAATCGATATCCGCGCGCAGAGTGTGCAGCGGCAAACGGCCCTGGAGGTACCACTCGGAGCGGGCAATTTCCGCGCCGTTCAGGCGGCCGCCGCAGCGAATCTTGATTCCCTTGCACCCAAACCGCAGCGCCGAATCCACCGACTTGCGCATCGCCCGGCGGAACGCCACGCGCTTTTCGAGTTGCAAGCAAATCGCTTCTGCCACCAGTTGCGCATTCAATTCCGGGCGATGAACTTCCTGAATATTGATGGGCAAAACTTCCCGCCCCGTGCGCTTCTGGATTTCCTGCCGCAGGCGATCGATTTCCGCGCCCTTGCGCCCGATGATGATGCCCGGCCGCGCGGTGTAAATCGTCACTTTGAGCTTGTTCCCCGGCCGCTCAACCTCAATCGACGCCACACCCGCCGCCTTAAGTTGGTCGCGGAGCCGCTTCTTGAGCTTCAGGTCCTCGTGAAGCAGTTCGGCGTAGTCCTTTTTGGCGAACCAGCGCGACTTCCACGTCTTGTTGTATCCCAGGCGAAACCCGAATGGATGAACCTTCTGACCCACTCCATGCCTCCTTGATCGACCTGCGGGGCGAACGCCCCTCCCCGCCCGGCCGCTTTCCGGTCCTACAATTCTTCCGGCGCTTCCACAACCACCGTGATCTGGCTGGTCCGGCGCTGATAGCGGTAAGCGCGGCCCATGGGAGCCGGGCGCACGCGCTTCTGCCGCGGACCTTCGTTCACGAAAGCTCGTGACACCACCAAATCGTCAACGTCCAGATTTTCCGCCTTCTGTTCGGCGTTGGAAACCGCCGAGCGCAGAAGCTTTTCCACGTCGCGCGTAATCCGCTTCTTGGTGAAATTCAGAATGCTGAAAGCCTCGCTCACGCTTCTGCC
>JASHTZ010000480.1 GCA_030040295.1 Terriglobia bacterium
CAGGCTTCATCGAGGCGAATTTCCAGAACCGCCGGTTTCTGGATTTTCAGTGTTTCGGGCGGCTAAGGCCGGGGGTGACCATCGCACAAGCCCAGTCGCAGGTGCAGACGATTGCCTCGCGGCTGGCCGTTCAGTACCCCAAGGAAAATAGCGGGCGCAGCGCCGTGCTTTCGCCCCTCGCCGAAGCCACGATCGACATCAATCAACACGAGCAAATCGTGACGGTGGGCGCCATGATGATGGGCATCGTGGGCCTGGTGCTGCTCATCGCTTGTGTCAATCTGGCCAATCTGCTTCTGTCACAAACGGCGCGCCGGGAAAAGGAAATGTGCCTGCGGGCCGCGCTGGGGGCAGATTCAATTCGCCTGATGCGCCAATCGCTGACGGAGAGCTTCCTGATTTCATCGCTGGGCGGCGGACTGGGCCTGCTGATTGGGAGTTGGGGACGAATGCTCCTATGGTCCATCCGCCCGCCTTTTCTGCGGCAATCAGACCTGGCGTTATCGCTTGACGGGCACGTGCTGGCGTTCACAGCGGGCGTGACGCTTCTGACGGCCATTCTGTTCGGAATGGTTCCGGCGTGGAAGGTGGCGCGGCCGAATTTGATTGAGGCGCTCAATGCCGCCGGGCGCAGCGGAGCCATGGCCTGGGGCCGCAGCCGGCTCCGGCATGGCCTGGTAATTGCAGAAATGGCTCTCGCCCTCATTGCCCTGGTGGGTGCGGGGCTGTTCCTTCGCAGCTTGAGCTACGCGGAAGGTCTGAACCCGGGTTTTGAGTCGAAGAACCTTTTCGTGATCGGGTTCGACCTCGGTTCGCAGCATTACGACATGAGCCACGGCGAACAGTATTTCCGTGATGCCATTCAGCAGGCCATGAGCGTGCACGGAGTTCGTTCGGCCGCTGTTGCTTCAAACTTTCCCCTCGGCGGCGGCGTGGGCCGCACGGTTTACCTGGAGGGTGAGGACGAAAAAACCGGGCAGCGCGGCACCCTGACCCCTCTGAATGATGTGTCGGCGAATTACTTCCAAACCCTGGGAATCTCCCTGCTTGCAGGCCGAGCCTTTACCGATTTTGACGGTCCAGACACCCAGCAGGTGGCCATCGTAAATCGCGCTGCGGCGCACCACTTCTGGCCCGGCGTGGACCCCATCGGCAAGCGCTTCCACTTCTTCGGCAGCCCGGAACTGCTGCTCGTGGTGGGGGAGGTGGAAGACTCCTGGCAATTCAGCGTGGGAGAGGCTCCGCAGCCCGTCATCTACCTTCCAATTACGCAGGTCTATTCACCCTTTGCGGTCCTCCACGTGCGGACGGACGGGGATCCTGATGCCGTCCTTCCCGCCGTGCGCGCGCAGGTTCAGCCGCTCGACAGCGACCTGGGATTTGTGGGCGTGCAATCGATTCGAGAATTGCTGGATCAGGGGCTTTGGGCGCCGCGCATGGGTGCGCTGCTACTCGTGATCTTCGGTGCGCTGGCGCTGGCTCTGGCCTCAGTGGGAATTTACGGCGTCCTGTCTTACTCGGTTTCGCAACGCACGCAGGAAGTGGGCATTCGAATCGCTCTTGGTGCATCACCTCGGCAAGTGCTGGGCATGGTGGTGAAGCAGGGCATGTCGCTGGTTCTCATCGGCGCGGCGATTGGAATTGCCGGGGCGTTGTTGCTGGGCCGCATGCTCGCCACGCTGCTTTATGGCGTGAAAGCCTCTGACCCGCTCACGTTTGCTGCGGTCTCGCTGGTTCTCATTGTCGTCGCGTTAATCGCCACCTATATTCCCGCGCGCCGCGCCACCAAAGTCGATCCCCTGACGGCGTTGAGGTATGAATGAAAGATCCGGCAAATCGAACTTTCCATCGCCGGATGACTTAGTCGACAATCCGGCCGCCCTGGAGGTTATATGCCAAAAATGGAGCACATTCGCGAGGTGATGACGGGACCTCTGAGCGCTGAGTACATGCGAGAAAGAACCGGTGCCGGCTGGCAGTTGGTGGCGGTCGAGTGGCAGCGTCCTGCCGGGGGCGACGTGCGGGAAACATCTGCGACCGCCGGGGAAGTCCCATACGGCTCCCGTGTGTCAAACGACTGCGCCCACCTTGAGGAAAATCCCGGCGAGATGGAGGCTCTCACCTTAATCCTGGAGCAAATCGTTCAGGACCGCTCGCTCTCGCACATGGCGGACACGCTCAATCAGCGCGGATATCGCACGCGCGAGGGAGCAAAGTGGACGGTGGTGAGCGTTTACAACATGCTCCCGCGCTTAATCGAAGTGAGTCCGCGCATTCTGGAAAAGGAAGCGTGGATCGAACGCCGGAAGCAGATTTCAACGGTGGGATGATCCTGCGGAATTCTCAGGCGGGCGGCTAGAGAACTTCCCACGGCGCGCAGTTGGTGCGCGCCAGGTTGCCTCGATCAAATGGCCAGGGAGCGCGCCCGCGTATTCCTTTAAATCCGCTGCGCAACGCGTACAACCCGTTCTCCTCAGGACAGGCAAAAACGGTATTCAGCTCTCCTGTGTTTTCGAGATCAGCGACAGTCGGGCTGCTGTGATACCAGAAATACCCGCGGTATGTCCATTTGGAGCGGCCCTGAGTGTCGAGAACATACAAGTAGGAATCCTGTTGCGAGACGATAACCTCCAACTTGCCGTCGTTGTCGAGGTCGGCGAAAGCCAGATGCCCGCCGCGCGTCAGGCTGGTACCCACCTTGCGCTCATGCGACACGAAATGCCACAGGCGCTCCCCGCCTGCGCTGAGCGCAACCGTATCACCGGATTTCATCGAAACCACAATTTGCCGCTCACCCCTGCCCTCCAGGTCCGCCAGGCCGACTTCGCACGCTTGGGCGTACTGGTCAATCCATTCCGGCACCTCAAATGGTCCGTAGAGTTGGTCCTGCCGCCACAGAGGGCTGCCCTCCTCGTTGAGAACATGGACGGTCTCACGCTGATCGGCAGTGACAATTCGAGGCCGCCCGTTTCGGGTGAATTCTCCAATTGCGGGAGCAACGAATTGGGTACCGGGAACTGAGTATTCCCACAAGACGGTTCCGGTGTCGCCTCTCAGAGCGAGAATTCCCGAGCCCGCGTTGATCACAACTTCGAGCTTGCCGTCACCATCAAGATCTGCCAGCACGGGCGTTGAACCCGAGGGTGCTGGAACTTCGCGTTGCCACATTTTGCTGCCAGAGGAATCGATCGCCGCCGCTCCACCGTCCCAACACGCGGCAACCGAGAGGCTGGAATCGTCGGTGAGCTTTCCGACGGCCACGCCGCCCTGAATTTCGCCGCCAACTTCAGTGCGCCAGTGCAGTTTGCCTTCTCGGTCGTAAGCGTAGACGTATCCTGCTGGGCCGCTGAGTAACAGAAGCGGCTGCCGTTCCGGAGCAAGCTTCGCCACGAT
>JASHTZ010000481.1 GCA_030040295.1 Terriglobia bacterium
CGGCGAAGGATTGCAATCAATCCGAGGTTGGTTTCCGGATGGAATTCCGCGCGCGCTTCGAGCGCGTGAATCTCGCGCCGCAGAGGATTCCTCCTTTGCTAGCCCAGGTGCGTGAGATCAGCGACCGCGAACGTCCTCCCCGGGCGCAGAAAGGCTGCAAGAATTGTGCGCTGCTGCAAGATCTGCTGGCGGTCGCCGGCGAGTAAGTCAGAGTCTTCTTGCCGCTCCGTTACTCTCACCCAAAAGATCGCCATCTGGCTGAAAGCAGCCACCAATCGGCTGAATTTGGGCAGGGTGTGATGAGTGGCATTATTCACCCCAAGGCCGAGAATCCTTCCAACCCATTGATTTGCAGCCAGATAAATACGATGAGTTTTTTCGGTGTTTGGCAGCGGTCTTGCGAGATGTGTGCTGGACGTGAGTCGAGCAGTTGGTAAGTGGAAGTTGGTTCGAGGTGGGCCATGAAAAACCGGTTCTTAATAGCTGCACTCGCAATCCTCACCATGGGGCTGATGGTTTCACCCAGTCTCCGGGCCGAAGATGAACAACCCGATCCGCAGGAACCTCCGCCTGTAGAGCAGCCGGGTCAGCAGCCCCAAGCGCAGGGACAACAGCCACAATCTTCGGTGGGACGCGTCAGTGTGGTGCAAGGGAACGTCTCCACCATGCGCGGCGACGGTGGACAGTGGGTGGCAGCCACGGTGAACACTCCGGTGGTTCCCGGTGACGAAGTGGCGGCCGCGGAGCGCTCGCGCGCGGAAGTGCAGCTTGACTTCGCCAACATCATGCGCCTCGATGAGCGCACGGAAGCGAAGATCGCCGACCTCGAGCCTAGCCGGATTCAGATTCAATTGGCCTCCGGGCGGGTCATGTACAGCGCGTACAACGGCACGCAGGCGGACGTTGAAATCGATACTCCCAACATGGGCGTGCACTTGTTGCAACCGGGCGTTTACCGCATTCAGGTGAACTCCGCCACAGATACCTTGCTGGTCGTGCGCGCGGGCGAAGCGGAAGTTCTTACCAACCAGGGCAGCACCAAAGTGGAAGCGGGTCAGATCATCCAAATCCACGGCACGGACAATCCCGAGTACAAGATTGATCAGGCTCCTGCCGGAGACGATTTTGACCGCTGGTGCTCGGACCGCGACCGCCAAATCGAAAGCGCGCAGGCTTGGCAGCACACCGACCAATACTACACGGGGTCGAGTGATCTCGATTCCAACGGCCAATGGCAGGAAGTTCCCGACTACGGCTGGTGCTGGACGCCTCAGGTGGACGCCGGCTGGGTGCCCTACAGCGCTGGCCGTTGGGGCTATGAGCCCTATTGGGGCTGGACATGGATTTCGTATGAGCCTTGGGGCTGGGCGCCGTATCACTACGGCCGGTGGTTCCTCTATGGAGGCCGCTGGATGTGGTGGCCGGCTGTGGGATTCTTCGGTCCGCGGCCCATCTGGGCGCCGGCTTACGTTTCCTTCTTCGGATTCGGTGGAGGCGTCGGCTTTGGTTTCGGATTTGGTTCAATCGGCTGGCTGGCGCTGGGCCCGCGCGACATTTTCCATCCGTGGTTTGGGGTGGGCCACACGTTCGGCGCTGTGGGCTTCAACGGTTTCCGTGGCCCCGGTTTCGTGCGTGCCGGTGGTCCCGCTTACGGCTCGAACCTGGAGCGCGCCATGACGGATGCTCACATGCGCGGGGCGATTATGCACGTCTCCTCGCAGGATTTTGCCGCCGGACGCGTGACGCGCGGCGCTCCGATTAGCGAAGGCATGCTGCACACCGCCAGCATGGTGCACGGCAGCCTGCCGGTGGCGCACACGCAGGCCAGCATGGGGACTCGCGTTGCGGCTCCTTCGGGCTTCCGATCTGGCAATTTCGGCAGCGAGCACATGTTCTCCTCTCGTGGCAGCGCGATGAGCGGACGAACTGCAAGTTATTCCTCTGGACGCGCGGGTGAAAGTTACGGCGCAGGCGCTGACCGCGGCGGCTACCGGGGGTTTTCGGGCGGCAGTACTAACAATGCGCGGCCATCAGGCAACTCCAACTTTCAGAGAAGCGGACCCACTTCGCAGGGGAATCACTACAGTTGGGATCGGTACGCCAGCCCCAGTCCTTATAGCGGCGGACGGACGAACTCCTCGCAGTCCAATTCGCGCGGCGGATGGCAAGGCAACTCAGGCTCGTCGCGGGGCTATTCCTCTGGAAGTTCTTCGCGCCCCTCGCTCAACCTGAATCGACCCATCATGCAGCAGCGCGCTCCCAGTGGAGGCCGTACCTATTCCGCGCCCAGTGGCGGGCATTCCTATTCCGCACCGCGCAGCAACGGTGGGGGCGGAAGCCACTCGTCCGGTGGAGGCCACGGCGGTGGCCACAGCGGCGGACGCCGATGAGCTCACCTACAACAGGGGCCGGCGGCAGCAACCTCAACTCAATTCCCCGCCGCCCCTGCCCTCCTTTTTGGAAACGGTCTGCCACAAGGATGGGTGGCAGATCGACGCCACAGTTATCTATCTAATTCCCCAGCACCAATGCCAACGCTTCGGTGAACGTTTGGCCCTTATACGCCCAGGTTCTGGTATCGATTTGCTCGACTCCGGGGCGGACGAGGTGGGGGCGCTCGGCGGCGGTGGTGGATTCGATTCTCAGCTCGATGGGGCCTTGCATTTTGAAGGGCTTGATTTCGGCGATTCGCTCCATGGCGCGGCGGGCTTTTTCGGTAATCAGGGCGTGGGCGGGGAGCATGTAGCCGGCGCCGCGGCTTACTCCGTATTTCACTTCCGCGCACTCGCCGTTGGGGACGAGGTCGAGATACTCCTTGCACGCGGCGGTGTCGCCCGAGAGCATGATGGTGGGGATGCCGCGCTCGCCGGCCACCATGGTCCACGTACCGATTTCTCCGATGGGTTTGCCGTTCCCCCACCAGTTCGCACGTCGGAGGCGCTCATGGTGTGGGTCAGGATGCCGTCCTTGGCGCCAGCCATGGCGTGCTGGCCGATGAAGACCAGGGCGCTTACTGATTTGTCAAACGGCTGCGCAAACAGCACGGGCGAGCCCTGGAGCAGACGCGCTCGCGGATCGATATCGAGCACGGAGAGCGTGCGGCCGCTGTCATGACCATCCCAAACGACTACATCCGTTGCGCCGCCCGCGAACAGGCCGTCAACCGCGGCGTTCACTTCGCCGGTTTCAAGCTTCCGTGATTCCTCCCAGCGCGGGCTCTTCCAGGGCTCGCATTGCAGCTCAATGCTGAAAATTCCGCTCACGCCTTCCATGTCGGTAACCATCAGCACCTTCTTGCCCTTCGGCGATTGGCACCACGCGGCAATGGAAGTTCCTGTGATCAGCAGCGCTCCCAACATGAACCGCAAAATTATCTTTGGCATCTCTCCCTCCTGAGTGGACGATTCTAACCGATCGAGATTTGCGAAATATAGTGAGGAACGGCATTCGAAGCACGGGCATCTTAATCGCTGTAGGATGGGCTTCCAGCCCAAGCCCATCGTAGGGGCAACTGTTATCGTTGTCCCGGGGCGGCCGCAACCCGTCGCCTGATGGCTTTGGGCCGCAGGGCGAGGGTTGCGGCTTCGTGCCCATTTTGGATTAATGCCGCGCCTGCGTATAGAATAGAAACCATGCCGACAAAACTCAAACTTCTGGCGGAAACCACGGCGCCGGTGGAAGAGATTGCCCAAATCGTACGCGCGGAGCATGGCGATCCCTTCCACGTTCTGGGCATGCATCGCGTTGAGGTGCAGGGTAAGCCGGGCGTTGCGGTACGCGCATTCCTGCCCCACGCGCTGAATGCCTGGGTGGCGCGCGGGCCGGGCGGAAGCGAGGCCGTACCGCTTCAGCGCATTCACGCGGATGGGTTTTTCGAGGCGGTTTTTTCCGGTGAGACGAACCTGTTCGCTTATCGCCTGCGCACGGAAGACGGCGGGCTGCACGAGTTTGAGGATCCCTACCGCTTTCCTCCCGTTCTTTCCGACTTTGATCTCCACCTGCTGGCGGAAGGCACGCACCACCGGTCGTACGAGCGGCTGGGCGCGCATGTGACGGAGATGGGCGGCGTGCGCGGCGTGGCGTTCGCCGTGTGGGCTCCCAATGCGCAGCGGGTGAGCGTGGTGGGGAACTTCAACTGGTGGGACGGGCGGCGGCACCCGATGCGCGTGCGCGGCGCCTCGGGCATTTGGGAGATTTTCATTCCGGGGTTGCGCGAGGGCGACCTGTACAAATTCGAAATCAAGGGGCGATACTTCAACTACCTTGGGGTCAAAACCGATCCCTACGGCTTTTTCGCCGAGCTCCGGCCCAGAACCGCTTCCATCGTGTACGACTTGAATCGGTACAAATGGAATGATCAGGTGTGGATGGCGGAGCGGCCGTCGCGCCAGGCGTTGGCCGCGCCCATCACGATTTACGAAGTCCACCTGGGCTCGTGGCGGCGTTCACACGCCGATGGCAGCGTGCTGAATTATCGCGAGCTCGCCGGGCAACTGGCGGATTACGCTTCGAACATGGGCTTCACGCACGTGGAATTACTGCCGGTGATGGAGCATCCGCTGGATGCGTCGTGGGGCTACCAAACGACCGGATATTTTGCGCCCACCAGCCGGCACGGTGCGCCGGAAGATTTTATGTACTTCGTCGATTGCCTGCACCAGCGCGGGATTGGCGTGATTCTGGATTGGGTACCGGCGCATTTCCCTTCGGACGCGCATGGCCTGGCGTTCTTCGATGGCACGCACCTCTACGAGCATGATGATCCGCGCCTGCGCGAGCATCCCGACTGGGGCACGCGCATCTTCAATTACGGCCGCACGGAAGTGCGCAGTTTTCTGTGGTCCAGCGCGCTGTTCTGGCTGGAGAAATATCACATCGACGGGCTACGCGTGGACGCTGTCGCTTCCATGCTCTACCGCAACTATTCGCGCAAGGAGGGCGAGTGGGTTCCCAATGTTTTCGGCGGCAACGAAAACCTGGAGGCCATCAGCTTCCTGAAGGGATTTAACGAGCTTGCGCACCAGCACCATCCCGGCGTGCTGACCATCGCGGAAGAATCTACTGCATGGCCCATGGTTTCGCGCCCCACGTATGTGGGCGGGCTGGGCTTCAGCCTGAAATGGAACATGGGCTGGATGCACGATACGCTGAAATATTTTTCCAACGACCCGATTTTCCGCCGTTACCATCACTCCAATCTAACCTTCTCGCTGCTCTATGCGTTCAACGAGAATTTTGCGCTGGTGCTTTCCCACGACGAAGTCGTGCACGGCAAGCGCGCGCTGCTGGCCAAAATGCCCGGGGATTACTGGCAGCAGTTCGCCAATCTGCGGGCGCTCTACGCGTTTCTCTATGCGCACCCGGGGAAGAAAATGCTCTTCATGAGCGGGGAATTCGGCCAGTGGAACGAATGGGATGCGTCGCGCGAGATCGAGTGGATGCTGCTCGACTTCGAGGCTCACCGCAAACTTCAGGGTCTGGTGGGTGAGCTCAACCGGCTATGCCGCGCGGAAGGCGCGTTCCACCAGATTGATTTTGAATACATGGGTTTTGAATGGATCGATTTCTACGATGCGGATAATTCCGTGATTGCTTTTCTGCGTAAAGGCTTGTCCCCCGCTGATTATCTGGTGGTCGTCTGCAACTTCACTCCCGTAGTGCACCGCGACTATCGCGTGGGGGTTCCGGAAGCGTGCTTCTATCGCGAAATTATGAACACTGACGACGTGCGGTTTGGCGGCAGCGGTGTGACTAATTCCCCCGGCTGCCCGGGCGTCCGCACCGCGTGGCAAAGCCAGCCGTGTAGCTTGCAATTGACCCTGCCGCCGCTGGGTGTGGTCTACCTTAAGCCGCAAAGGTAGGACCGCCCGCAGACCTCCGGCCACGGTTGCAGCGGAAGGCATTGTCTTACGGAGGGCTGCCCGTTATAATACCCCTCAGGATCGTCAGTCCGAGCGCCAATATGAGTGGAGCTCCAATGCAGCAGGCTGAAGGCCGCAGAAGCACTCGCCTTTCCATCTCCATTCCCGTTGTTATCTCGGGAGTGGATATTGATGGCAATGATTTTAGCGAAGGCGTGCGGACCCAGATAGTGAACAAGCACGGCGGGAAGCTTGCCACCACTCGCCGCCTGAAGATGGGCGCGGAGGTCCTGATTGAGAATCCCGCCAACGGCAGGTCGGCGAATTCCAAAGTTGTGTGGCTGGACGGAAATCAATCGCTGGAGGGGTTGCGCAGCGTGGCGCTCCAGTTGATGGAAGCGCAAAATATCTGGGGAATTTCGTTCCCGCCGGATGATTGGACAAGCGATCTGCGCGAAGATCCCCCGCCCGTGCAACGCGCTAAGCCTTAGAGGGCGAAGCTTCCACGTTTACACAAACCTCACGTAAGGCTGTGAAGGTATTCGTAACTCATCCTCACGGCTTCCAGCGGCGGCTGCTCGCAGTAATCCTGCTCGATAAAGAAGTGCTTCATCCCGCCGGTGGGCGCGGCCGCGAAAATGCGCTTCCAATCGATGGTGCCGTGGCCGACAGGCGCGAACAAGCCCATCCGTGCGTCCATCTCGTGCGAGGGTGCGGGATGGTCCTTCATGTCCTTGATGTGAAGGAGCGGGAAACGGCCGGGGTATTTCCTGAAATAGGCCACGGGGTCTTCGCCGGCGTGCGTCACCCAGAAGCAATCCATTTCAAACTGCACGAACTTGGGATCAAGCGTTTTGAGAAGAAATTCGTATGCAGTGGTGTTGCCGTACTTTTGAAACTCGAAGTCGTGGTTGTGATAGCAGTATTGGATGCCCGCCTTGCGGGTTTGTTCACCGGCTTTGTTAAAGAGGTCGGCCAGGCGTTTCCAGTCGTCGAAGGTTTTCCGCTCTTCGGGCTGAAGGATGGCGTTCACCATGTATTTCATGCCGATTATTTTGGCATTGTCAATATCCTGCTCCCAGTTTCCATGCAGATTCTTGGTCATGTAATGCCCGCTGGGAGCGGTGAGGCCATCGCCATCCAGAATTTTGCGGAATTCTGCGGGCGCCATTCCATAGAGGTCGTAAAGCTCAACCTCTTTGATTCCGATATCCGCGACTTGCTTGAGCGTTCCCTGCATGTTCTTCTGAAGATCGTCGCGCAGCGTGTAAAGCTGGAGGCCGATGGGTTTGCCGTAGGGGTTGGCAAAGAGCGAGCGCGGTGCCCGCGCCGCCGCCATTGAGGCGAGCCCCAGGGCACTGCGGTTCAGGAATTTTCTGCGATTCATCTTGGCGATCCCTTCTCCTTTTATTCGGAACAACCTCGTCATTACTACACTACTCAGAAAGGATGTGCAAGATGAAAGGATGGTGAAGTCAAACTGCCGAACGCGGAAAGCATTTGGTTTTCCGTCACCAGTTTTCGGTCGAGTCGTTTACTGAAACCCAATGTCCGAAAACTCCTGCGTGTTACGATGGATTCATGCCAAAAAAGCCGGCGAGAGTTGATGGGGCCTCCGCTCACGAACGATTTATGCGGACGGCGTTGCGCGAGGCGGAGCGTGGAGCGCGTGAAGGAGAGGTTCCCGTTGGTGCCGTCGTCGTGCGCGATGGGCGGGTTCTGGCTCGCGCGCACAATCGCCCGATTCATTTGCACGACCCGTCTGGGCACGCGGAAATCCTGGCGCTGCGCCGCGCGGCGCGCAGGGCGGGCAACTACCGTCTGGAGGCGTGTGACCTGTATGTTACAATTGAACCTTGCGCGATGTGCGCGGGAGCCATTGTGCAGGCGCGCTTGCGGCGCGCGGTGTTCGGCGCGCGCGACCCGAAGGCCGGCGCGTGCGGGTCAGTTCTGAACGTCCTTGACCATCCGGGATTGAATCATCGGGCTGAGGTGGTTTCAGGAGTTCTCGCGGATGAAAGCGTGGCCCTGCTGCGAAATTTCTTTCAACAGCGAAGGAAGCAGTCAAGAGGCCTCCCAAAACTGTAAAGGGGCGCGCCGGTCGCGACCGTCAGATCGACAAGCAGAAGAGCAAGTTTCAAATTTCGAATTTATGATTTTGATTTGCCGCGGAGAGGTACCGAAGCGGTCATAACGGGGGCGCCTCGAAAGCGTCTTGCCTGCCAAAAGCGGGCACGTGGGTTCGAATCCCACCCTCTCCGCCACCCTACGCTAAAGTTTCGGGTGGCAGGTCACCGATACGATTAGCGAAAGATGGGAGGCCCAGGGGAGTTTTAACGAAGGGTGTCTTCGGTGCCCGGGCGGGCCGTTGCGCCTCAGGCAAGCTTGCGCGGGGAAACAACCACCTTCTCTTCAATTGAGCCCTTGGCTGAAAAGCTCTTGAGTTTGAGGAGCAGTGGGGAGGTAACTTCCTGCCCTTTGGCGCCGATCAGGATTCCGGTTTTAGACCGGACTTCCTGCTCGAGAACCATGCTGGTTGAGAGTTCGGAGATGGAGACGCTCCGGGAGTCCTTGCCGGCGGACTCCGGCTCAAGTTCAATCATAGCTTCCACCACTTTGCTATCGAGGTCTGCGAATTTCACGGAGAGGAAGTGCGCAGCATCCAGGCGGGAGCCTCCTTTGCGCAACTGAAGGTCGAAGGCGAGAGCTGCGCGGATAAGCTGCGCGCCCAGGCGCATTTCCCTCATTTCGCGGTCGCTCACGTTCCATTCCGTGGGCAAGGGCTGATTCTGGTGGGCAATCATCCAAGCCACCTGTTCCATGCGCGGGATATTTTTGAGAAGGTCCTGGGCAATTTGCGGGTGATTGAGGAATTGAGCCTGGTCCGCGGGGGAGAGCTCGCCTCCAGAGTAAATCGCCTCAATGGTTTCGGGCTCCAGTGTAACGCAGCCGAGCTGCGAAAGCATCGCCGCTACTTCATATTTCCAGGAGTTGGGCAGGGAGAGGCGCTCGGCAACGTGTTGGACGTAGCGCCGCACGCGCGCAGCGCGGCTAAAGGCTGCAGGACACGCCACGCTTAGGACTTCCGTCAGCACCAAGATCATCCCTTTCATAGTTTTTTCCAAGACCTCTTTCTCGGCGCAAACCATGCGATATTGCGCCAGGCCCTCCATGAGGGTTTTGGAGAGGGTCTCCTTATTGCAGGGCTTGGTAAGAAAGCGGAAGACGCTGCCTTCATTCACGGCGCCGGCGGCCGTCTGCTGGTCGGAATTTCCCGTCAGCATGATGCGAACCGTCTCCGGAGCGACGGTCAGAACGCGGCGCAGGAATTCGATGCCGTCCATCTCCGGCATGCGCATGTCGGAAACGACCACCGCGAACGGCCCCTGCCGGTTGATGGTTTGCAATCCACTCTTGGCGCCCACCGCGGTCGTGACGTGGAATTGCGAATGGAGCAGGCGCTGGTAGCCTTGCAAAACTGACGGCTCATCATCAACCAGCAGGATCTTGTCGGACATGCCTACGCCTCCACTGCCGCGGCCGGCATTTCTTTCACCATAGCCTGCCACTCCGGCATTTGCTGGCCGATTCCGAGCTCGTTGATCTCCTCCTGGAATTTCTCCAGGTCGTAAAGCGAGGAATTTCCGTTGGCGGGATCTTCCACACCATGCGCGAGAAGATTGGCGGCATAAACAGCCGAAATGGCGTCGAACCCTTGATGGGGAACGCGATTTGGACGGTGATGGAGCGCCACGGCCTCCACCACGGCGTAAGGCAACCCCCAGAGACCGAGTAAATACGCTCCAATTTCAGCGTGGCCAAATCCTTCAAGCCGCTCTTCCGCCTGGTATAGCGGAATTTGCGATGCCCCCGCTTCTGCCAGCGCTTTCTCCATTCGCTCCGTAAGCTTCCAGGCCATAATCAATTTGCCCACGTCGTGGAGCATGCCCGCCACCATGGCGATGTCAACCAGATGCTTGGGCATCGGCAGGCGCCGGGCAATCTGGGCGGTAAGCTGCGCGTGCCTGTGCAGCACCTCAAGGGAAAACCCCTCAATCTTTCTCTTGGGCGAAAAAGTCCTGAAGATCTCCACGGAAAGCACAAGGCTTCGAAGCGTGTTGATGCCAAGATAGCTGACGGCATTCTGAATATTGGTCATGGTATGAGAGACGCCGAAGAACGCGGAGTTCACCAGTTGCAGAATTTTTGCGCAGATGCCCACATCCTGCTCAACAATCTTGGCCACTTTGGTAAGGGAGACGTCCGGATCCATCAGCGCATTCGTCAAAGCTTCGTAGATGCGAGGAATGGAAGGAAGATCGCCCACGGCTCCCACCGTGCGCCGAATGGCCTCATCGTGCAGCAGGCCCTTCAAGTGGCAGGCGCGTTCAATGCCTACACGCAGCATTTCCGCGTCGCAGGGTTTGGCGAGGAATTGGTGCGCCACCGGGACCACTTGAAGCGCCGTGGCCATTTCCGTATGGCCGGAGAGGACGATTCGCACCACCTCGGGATAAAGGTCGCGCACACGGGTAAGGAGCGCCGCGCCATCAATTCCCGGCATGCGCATGTCGGAGACGATCACGTCGAAGGGCGTGGCCTCCATCAAGGCCAGGGCGGCCGCTCCGCCGGGGGCGAATGCCATGTCCCACTCCGTGCGCTGCGGACGAAGTAGGCGCTGTAAGCCCTCGAGAATTCTGGGCTCGTCATCTACGAAAATTATCCTTCTCATGTGGCTTTTGCCTCCTTGGCAGATTCCGGGGGCTCGACGGGTAAACGGATGTAGAAAATGGTTCCCTTTCCCACTTCGCTATCAAACGTCAAGGTGCCCTTGTGACGCTCCACCACCACGGAGCGGGCAATGGCCAATCCCTGCCCGGTTCCGCGCCCCACTTCCTTGGTGGTGAAGAAGGGGTCAAATACTCTGGTGCGAATTGCCTCGGGAATGCCGCTGCCGGTGTCGGAAATTGAGATCAACACCGTGTCGCCCTCCGCTGAGGTGCGCACGCAGATCTTTCCCTTGTCACCGGAGCCTTTCACAACATCGGCGATGGCGTGGGCGGCATTGACCAGCAGATTCAGGAAAACCTGGTTCAAATCGCCGATGTTGCAAACTACGGGAGGGATTTCGCCGAGCTCCACTTCGACGTCAGCAACATACTTCAGCTCGTTGCGTGCCACGGTGAGGGTGCTCTGGAAGGCTTTGTTGATGTCGGCGGCCGCCATCTCCTTGCTTTCCGGATGTGCAAACTCCTTTATGGCGCGCACGATAGTGGCCACGCGGGTAACGCCCTCGAGGGTTTGGGAAAGGGCCTTGGGAATTTCCTCGAGCAGGTAGGCGCAGTCCGTTTCCTCCTCCACCTGGTGGACGGAGGCCAGAACAACAGCCAGAGCCGCGTCCGATGCGGCCGCATCCCGCAGTTCCTGGTATTTGCCCA
>JASHTZ010000482.1 GCA_030040295.1 Terriglobia bacterium
AGGCAATGCTTCCCTTGCTTCCGTAGATCTGGAACGTATTGTAATTCCGCCTGCCGCCCGCGAAGCGCGAGGATTCGAACACTCCCACGCTGCCGTTCTTAAAGCGCGCGAGAAAATTGGAGTCGTCGTCCACGGTCACCTTGCCCTTGCCTTTCTGGCCTTTCGCTCCCCAGGCGCCGGGACCTTGCGAGGGCAGCGGCCGTTCTTTGATGAACGTGGTCATCTGTCCTGCAACCGTTTGGATTTCACCATTAAGGTATTCGGCCAAATCTGCGGCGTGCGCCCCGATGTCTCCCAGAGCGCCGCTGCCGGCAAATCGCTTTTCCAGTCGCCACACCAATGGGAAGTCAGGATTCATAATCCAGTCCTGCAAGTAGGCGCCGTGATAGTGGTAGACGTCGCCGATCTTGCCTTCGTCGATCAGGCGCTTGGCGAAGGCAACAGCCGGAATGCGGCGGTAGTTGAACATCACCATATGCATCACACCCGCCTTCTCCACGGCCTTCAGCATCTCCTTCGCGTCATCGAGAGAGTTCGCGAGCGGCTTTTCGCAGATGATGTGCTTGCCCGCCTGCGCTGCGGCAATGACCATGGGATGGTGAAGGTAGCCGGGCGTTGAGACATCGACGATGTCGATGTCCTTGCGGGCCACCACGCGCTCCCAATCGCAATCCGTTTCCTCCCAGCCCAGAATACGCGCGGTTTCTTCCAACTCAACGTTGCACGACCGGCTGCACAGGACCTTCATGCGGGGAGTCAAATTTCCAGGAAAGAAGCTCCGGACTTGACGGTAGGCATTCGAATGGGCCTTGCCCATGAACCGATGACCGATCAAGGCGACGTTGATTTCCGGCATAATGGAATCCCCTCCTAGAGTGCAGTTGTTTCGTAGACGGTAGACGGCATACGGAATACAGGGAAGATCGATTCGCCATTTCGTATCACAGAGGTGCGGTCCTTATGCCGAACGGTGCAGTGATTGGATGAGTCCGTAGAGCATCCTACTAACCTTGTCAGCTTGACCCACCATGTCCACGTTGCCAAGATCGTATTCTAAGTCCCGACACAGAATAAAATAATACCGTAGCTCTTCGAGAGAGCCCTGGGCAATGTTGTAGAAATGGGCTTTATCAGCTCGCCCACGGCGTTTAAACCCTTCAGCGATATTGGCGGGAACGGATACTGCTGCGCGCCGCATTTGTGACGTCAATCCGAATTTCTCTTCCTTAGGCAATCCGTTTGTCGTCCTATAGACGTTAAGCGCCAGGCTGTGGGCGGTTCGCCAAACCTCCAGTTGCTCAAATCGCTCAATCGACATGCTCGTTGCGTCTACCCTGTTTGCCGTATACCCTCTACCGTCTTTACGCCCACCACATTTCCTTCAATTTTTCCTTTATCACAATTTGGTTAAGGAACGCCGCGGCTTTTGTCAGACCTTCGTCAACGGACATCAGGCTGTCTTCGTGCTCGATGGAGAGCACCTCGTCATACCCTACCATTTGCAGCGTGGAGACGAGGTCGCACCAAAAATCCGCGTCGTGGCCATAGCCGACGGTGCGGAAAATCCAAGAGCGGTTTTTCTCGTCGCTGTAAGGCTTGGCGTCCACAACGCCATTCACCTTGATGTTAACATCGTACAGGCGCGTGTCCTTCGCATGGACGTGGAACACAGCGTTACCCAGTTTGCGCACGGCCGTGCAGGGATCGATTCCCTGCCAGAACATGTGGCTGGGGTCGAAGTTGCAGCCGATCGCGGGACCGGCTTCTTTGCGCAGCCGCAGCATGGTCTCCGGGTTATAAACCACGAATCCCGGGTGCATCTCGATGCCCACGCGCACGCCGTGGTCCTCGGCAAACTTCGCGTGCTTCTTCCAGTACGGAATGACTTTCTTTTCCCACTGCCACTTAATGATCTCCAGGAAATCGGGCGGCCAGGCCGTGGGCGACCAATTTGGATATTTGGATTTGTCCGAATCGCCCGGGCAGCCGGAGAAATCAATCACCGTCTTCACACCCAGTTTTTCCGCGAGCTGTATGGTCTTGCGGCTGTTGGCGGCGTGGAGCTGCGCGAGCGCCCGGTTGGGGTGCAGAGGGTTGCCGTGCGAACTCAGGGCGCTGATGCTGAACCCTGCGTCCTCAAGTTTTAGTTTGAATTCCTTAAGCTTGGCGGGATTGTTGAGCCATTCGAGCTTCAGGTGCGGCTCGCCGGGGTAATTTCCCGAGCCCAATTCCAGCGTGCGGATGCCCAGCGGCTTAACTTTTTGGATTACCTCGTCGAGGCTGAGCTTAGCCAGCAGAGCGGTAAAGAGTCCAACCTTCATAATTATTCCCCTTTCGGGCGGCCGGGGGTCGGTTGGGCCGAACGTGCCTGGCCAGCGCGCCCCCTCGCCGCTGCCTCTCGTACAATTCCAACTGAAAAGACGCTAAATTTATAGTCCGGCAGCGCCCGCGTCAACTGGAAAGTTATTGCCCGGCAGCGAGAAAGCTTCCTCGGCAAGAGACTCTCCCAGGATGGGGGCCGGGTCGCTCCAAGCGCAAGGGTCTCTCAGTTCCGCGAACTGGACAATTTCCCCGGCTCCAGCTTTAATACCTTCATGTCGAAAAAACACAAGGAAATCGTCCAAAAGCAATTCACCAAAACTGCGGAGGCGTTTACCACATTCGCAGTGCGCGACACGCCGGAAATTCTGAAGGAGAAAGTCGAGTTCGTAAAGGCACAACCCACCGACTTGGCGTTGGACGTCGCTTGTGGGCCTGGGGCATTCGCAGTGGCGATCGCGCCGCGTGTGCAGTTCTCCTGGGGGGTTGACCTGACAGACGAAATGCTGCGCCGCGCGCGAGCCTTTCAAGCCGAAAAGCAGGCTTTGAACGCGGCGTTTGTGCGTGGCGAGGCCGAGATGCTTCCCTTTCGCGACGGCGGCTTCGACTTGGTTGCATGCCAATGCTCGTTCCACCACCTTCCCAAGCCCGCACAGGTGCTGGCGGAAATGGTCAGGGTGGCAAAACCCGCAGGGCGTCTGCTGATCATCGATCCGCTTGGGCCAGAAAGCGACGCGAAGTTCGAGCTCTACAATCGCATCGAAGTTCTTCGTGACCCCTCACACACACTCACCGTGCGGCTGACGGAGTACTTGCGGATGTTTGACGAAGCGGGGCTTGAAATCCTGCGGCAAGCGCTCCGCCGGCGGCAGCGATCATTCAACAACTGGATGCTCCGTGCCGGCCACGCGCCCGGTACGAAGCGCTACCTCGAGACGCGCGAGCTCTTGGAGGGCTCCATCGCTGGAGACAAAGCGGGCTTCTCCGCCCAGCTTCAAGGTGATGACATCCAGATCGTACACAACGAGGGAATGTTTTTACTCACGCGAAAGAACAGTGATGGAGCGAGTGTCAGGCCGTAAGGCGGCAGGCCCGGAGGGCCTTACTTTCGCAACTCACGCGGTCGCGAAGGGCCATTCCTTGCGCACACGGGCACGCGCCATGTACGCTGCCGATCCCACAACCAACACCGCAAGCGCAAAGAACATTGACCGCACAGCCGCCGTCGACAAAATGTAAATCCATCCCAGGATTGAGACAATTCCCGGAACCGGGTAAAGCCACATTCGA
The DNA here is from genome assembly GCA_030040295.1 of Terriglobia bacterium. Taxonomy (GTDB): domain Bacteria; phylum Acidobacteriota; class Terriglobia; order UBA7540; family UBA7540; genus Bog-366. The sequence continues at coordinate 3,610 of JASHTZ010000482.1, forward strand.
AAGGGCCGCGCCAAATCCGGTTCGCGGAAGCGCAGCAGAAAGAATCCGACGGTTTGGGGCAAATATTGAATCAACACGCGAGTGGCGATCAAGCTGCCGATGACCTCACTCAGCCGCCCCAGGCTGAAAAGTGAAGCGATCACCCCCAGCGTGATGAGCGAAATGTGCGGGAAATTTCCCTTGGGATGCAAGCGCGCGAATGCGGGAAAGAAATTTCCGTCCACAGCGGCGGCATAGGGAATCCTCGAGTAACCGAGGAGCAGGGAAAAAACCGACGAAAAGGCAATCCACAGCAGAAGAAGCGTCATTGCCTTCCCTGCGGCGGTGCCGAACAGAATCTCAATGTATCGCGACGCGATATACTGGCTCTGGATCGCTTCACGCCAGGGGATGACGCTCAGGAACGAAGCGGTCATCAGGATATACAAAACCGCCACGCACAGGATCGAAAACAAGATTGCGCGGGGAATCACCCGCCCGGGTTCGCGAATCTCTTCCGCCAGATAGCACACGTTGTAGTAACCGAAGTAGTCGTAGAGTGCGTAAAGCGTGGCATGGCCCAGCCCCACCCAGAAAATCATGTCCAGGTGAAATGCGCCTGGTGGAAAACCCAGCAGGCGCGTGGCGCTCAGGTGCGGAATGCCGGAAAGGGCAAT
>JASHTZ010000483.1 GCA_030040295.1 Terriglobia bacterium
ACAGAATGCAAACTGAGGCGCTACTCCGTTCCACCGCCTTTGCAATTTCACACTCCGGCGACTAAAATCGAAACGAGGTGGAACAAAATGGATAATGACGTCCTGCGGATTGCGGGGAAGGAATTTCATTCGCGCCTGATTGTGGGCACGGGAAAGTATCGCAGCTTTCAGGAGATGGCGCGCGCGCATGAGGCTTCCGGCGCGGAAATGGTGACGGTGGCGGTGCGCCGCGTGAATCTCACCGACCGCAGCAAGGAGTCGATGCTCGATTACATCGACCGCGACAAGCTGTTTATTTTGCCCAACACGGCGGGCTGCTATTCCGCTGACGATGCGATTCGCACCGCGCGGCTGGCGCGCGAGGTGGGACTTTCCAACTGGATCAAGCTGGAAGTAATCGGCGATGAGAAAACGCTTTTTCCCGACAACTTTGAGCTGGTCAAGGCCACCGAGACCTTAGTCAAAGAGGGTTTTGTGGTGATGCCGTACACCAACGATGATTTGATTTCCGCCCGGCGGCTGATTGACGCAGGCGCCGCTGCGGTGATGCCCTTGGCCGCGCCCATCGGGTCCGGTTTGGGAATTCAGAACCCCACCAATATTCGAATTCTGCGCGAAATGGTTACCACAGTTCCGCTCATCATCGATGCGGGAGTGGGAACAGCTTCCGACGCCGCGCTGGCTATGGAATTAGGCGCCGACGGAGTGTTGATGAATACCGGAATCGCCAGCGCGCAAGATACCGTGCTGATGGCCCACGCCATGAAGAACGCCGTGCTGGCCGGCCGCCAGGCTTACCTCGCGGGCCGCATGGTGAAAAAACTCTACGCTTCGGCTTCCAGCCCGCTGCAAGGCGTTGTGCAATAATTCGCAGTGCGTAGTGGAGACCCGCCGCTGCGAGGTCCATTCTTCGCTCAGTTCTTCTGCAGTTCTGCAATCGCCGCCAGAACCTCGTCGCTGTGTTCCTGGGGTTTAACGCCCGTCCACACTTTGACGATTTTCCCGTGCGGATCGATGAGGAAAGTATTGCGGGAGGCCATTCCGCGCTCGTTCAGCGAACCGTATTCCGCCACCACTTTTTTGTCGGTGTCGGAGAGCAGCTTGAAGGTCAGGCTCTGCTTGGCGCAGAAATCCTGGTGGCTCGCGGTCGAATCAACGCTCACACCCACGATCAACGCATTCTTTTCCTCATACTTGGGTAAATCGCGCTCGAAATTGTGCGCCTCAATGGTGCAGCCGGGCGTATTGTCCTTGGGGTAAAAATAGAGAACCACCCATTGGCCGTGGAAGCTCTTCAGGTTAACGGTTGTCCCGTCCTGTGACGGCAGGCTTACGGCGGGAGCCTTCTGGCCCACCTGGGGAAGGTCGCTGGCCATTGCCAGCCCCAAAGCGAGACCGGCGCCGGCGATGGTCAGGGTGATAAGACGAGCGATGTGAAGCGTGTGCATGATTTCCTCCTGAATTTTGAGCCGCATCAGCGGGCGCACAACATACCTGTTCGCAATCAGTAATGCAATCCAAATCATCAGATGCGCACGGCGGAAAAGCGATGATTGAATTTTCGAGTTGATTAATGTTCGGAAGGAGCTTGCGCATTCGCCGCGGGCGCTGGATTAACGGGCTGCGGATCGCGCAGTGTATAAACCTTCTCGCCGGGCTTAACCAGGTGCATTTCCTCGCGCGCCTTGCGTTCAATGGCTTCGGGGTCGGACTTCAGTGCCTGGTTCTGCTTTTCCAACTGCGCATTATCCTGCTGAAGTTGCAGGATGTGCAGTTGAATCTGCTGGAGCTCCTTCTGCTGCCGGCGCGCAGCCAGGTAGCCGTTTTGCCCGAAGATGTTATGGACTACCAGCGCCACCGACGCGAGCAGAAGCGCCAGGATGGTGTTGCGGATTGCCGCGGGGCTCTTGAAATTCCAATTCAACATGAAAAGTTAAACTGCCGACTGGAGATTGAGCGCGGCGGGAAAATCCGCCAGCAAGTATGGCTGACATTCGGAAGCGCCCAACCCTTCCTCAGAAGGGTTGCGGCTCACTCCCAGCCCATTGTATCTTCTGTTGCAAGCTTTAGGCAAGAAATGCGGAAGGCCGATTGTTCCTCGGTTCGAAGTCTGTGGCGAGGGCGTCCCCACCCGCGGCTGGCGACCCCCGTACCGTAAGGCAAATGGGGGACAGCCGCACTACAAATTCGGAAGTACGGAGCGCGAGTGACAAACAAAGTCGTGATTCTGGTAACGGTGGCAAAGAAACGGGAAGGTCAAGCCATTGCCCGCCAGCTTGTGGAGAGCAAACTCGCCGCCTGCGTCAACATTACGCAGCCTATTGAATCCCTTTATCACTGGGAAGGAAAGATCGCCCGCGACCGCGAATACCAGCTTGTCATCAAGAGCACACGCGAACTCTTTCCGAAAATCATGGCGGCCGTCGCTGAGCTGCACAGTTACAAGACTCCGGAAATCATCTGCCTGCCGATCATCGAGGGCTCGCGTCAATATCTTCAGTGGATTGACAATTCGGTGGAGCGGCCCGTTTCACACCGAAAGACTGTGCCGTAGAGAGGTAGGCTTCGGGCAAGTGGTTCCCTGAAGCGGTTCGCCCTCAACACACTCCAAAATTGGGTTATGATGACGAAGGACCAATGCACTCGACGAATGAATGGTCTACGCCGGCACGGTAGTCATTTGAGCATGCGCTCTGCGGATGGCAGGATCCGGCGCGATGGAAGCAAGTCAACAGGAAGCCAAAACCCGGAGGTTAGACCCCATGTATACGTCCCAACACACCAAGCACATTGTGGCGGCGTGGGTTGCAGCGATTCTTCTCCTTTTTCCCGTCTCCAGCTACCCCGCACCATCCCAAAACGAAAAAGTGAGCGACGAAACCACCGACATGACGGTGGTCGTGAAAGAGTACGAAACCGGCCAGCCCATCAGCCAGGCGCGCATCACCCTGACTTTCAGTGAACCGGGCGGACCAGTACGGTTCCGAAAGCCCAAAAAGATCACCTACAACGCTAAGACCAATGCTCAGGGCCGTTACAAATTTTCCGAAATCAACAAAGGAACGATAACTTTAGTTGTGACCGCCACCGACCGTCAGACATACGGCAAGGATCTGGATTTGGAACAAGAGGGCCAGGTGTTCGAAGTCAGGCTGAAAAAGCCACAGCCGTTGCAATAAGTCTTCGGACCTGAATGCCCAATCCAACTACGTATTAATCGGCCGCGGCCGGCGGCGTCTTGAACCTAATTCCGCGACGAAAAATCGTACGCGAATTTTTGTCGCCAAGAAGGAAAGACTTCATGCAAGTTGCAAAATATTTTCGTGGCAATTGCACTGCGGCAATTGCATCAGGATGGTGCAAAGTGTTAAAACCCATTATTGGGTTTAACCTTACGGTAACAGAAAACGACTTTTCCACAAGGTTTTCAACAGACCTGAGGAAAACCCTGTATTAGCGTGTCAGGGAGATTCCTGACAGGCACGCAAGGGGTCAGCCAAAGTCCAACCGCACTAAACCAGAGAAGTGCTTCATGAGATTGGGCTTAAATTCTAGACGACACAGAAAATCACACCCTGAATCTTCCAGATAAGACAACCTCGAATTCCCCCGATCCAACACTTTAAGGATGCGGGGGAATTCGAACCTGGGGCGGTCCTAAGCCCGGCGTCCCCTGGGGCTTGGGTGGAGCGGCGAAATACTGGTCATCCATCCAAATAGGGGTGTTCTTCTTCATTTCTGCAACTACCGCATCACCTTTTTCCTGTCGCAACTTTCTTTCGATTTCGGGGGTAGCAGCCGTCAAATCCACCTGGCTGTGTGCGATAACCTGAAACAAGACGAGCGCCTGAGTGACGTCGATCGGTTCGGAGACTTCGCCGTCTTTAAGGGCAAATGCCGCCTTTTCCATATCCGCGCGCATTCCTCCATGCCGAATCTTTCGGGGTTCGGGCTCAATGATGACTTCTCCCGGAGCCTTATACTCCTCTGAGAGCTTTTTGATGTCAGCGCCAGCAATCAACGCCTTGCGAATGGCTTCAGCGCGGGCTGTGGCCTCTTCGGGGCTCAGTCCCATGGAAGCAGGAGCATTCGGGTGTGGCGGTTTTGTCTCGTCAAAGTTTGAAATCTTCACTCCCGCAGAGATCAAACCTGCCAAAACACCTGGCAGGTCCGCGTCCGAGCCGGCGTATCTGAAAGTCGCCTCTGTTTCCTGAACATTCAGGCCTGAAACCTGGGGGTTCTTTTCCAGGGCGGCGCGAACGGCGGCGTCGCTGGACCCTACCCAACTCAGGCGAACGCTGGGCACAGGTTGCGGTGGAGGGGGAACATCCTGACTGGGTTTGGCTTCCGGAGGTTTCTTGCGCACGACAATTTGTCGAACCGAAATTTCTTCGAAGTCCGAGGCGTGTGCCTGATAATACTTCTCAATGTCTTCCGGAGTTATCTTGGTGAGTTCGCTCATGGCCATCTGAGCTTCCAATTGCTGTTTTTGGAAGGCCAATTTGCGTTCAAATTCCGGCGACTGGTCAAGGTGAAGGGTCGTCGCCTGCTTGGAAAGCAGCACCATGAGCTCATAGTAATCTCCGAATTGCTTCTTTCCCTGCACGGCCAGGGCCTGCTGCGCTTGCGGGGGCAAACTTCCGATTACCGCGTCTAATTGCGCCTTGGTAAACTGCTGATTGCCGACCTTGAGCACTACCTTTTCAGGCGGCTCCGGTGTCTCCACGGCCGGCGTCGCCGGCCTTTCGGCGGCTGGCGCCGGGCTTGCCGCGGGAGTTGAGCCTGGACTCGGGCTGGGCGTTTGGCCAGGGCTTATGCTGGTTATGAGTGCTGACAACAAAATTGCGAAAAGCAATTTCCATACCTGACGTGAATGAATCTGGTTCATAATTCCAAATTCCAATCCTTAGAATGTAAGAGTTTCCTGCCCGAAGGCCCAACTATCGTAACACAACCTCCAGACGCGCAGAAGAAAAGGAGCTGCGTTTATAGCGGGCCGGAGCTGTAGCGCGGCTTTCCCCCCACGTACCAGACGGTAGGTGGGTCCACAGACGCGGGGCGATGCTGTAGCGGCGCTTTATGAGCGTCGAATTCTACGGGCTTGTCATGACAAGCCCCCGCGACCGTCGATAGACCGCCGCTACAGGGTATTGCCCTTTACGCGGATGGCGCGTGCCTCCGGACTGTCTGAATGATGCGGTTGAGGTCGGCCTGATTGATTGCGGGTTGCGGACCTTGCCCCTTCTGGAGAAGGGTAACGTCCAGTTCGCCTTCGTTGTCGAATAGCTGAAGCAATATCATGCGGGGGCGATTGGCCGGGTCTCCGAGTTGGAAACCCTGAAATGTGGCGTTGTGAATCGAAAAGACAAGAGCATGCGTTTCAGGCGGGAGGAGTATCTTGAGCGTGAGAAGAAACATTCGCGAGACATCGTCCCTCTGCCTCGCGAATAGTCGAACGTCGGATAGCGTGGCGTTTAAGATTGTCTGAAGCAACAGAAAATCCGAGGCAACCACGTTCTCTCCGAGGAGGTTGCGTAGACTCCGTTGCTGATGTTCTGCCGAACCGCCTATGCTGCGTGCCAATTCTCCTTTGGGCGGGTTAGCGATCATCATCGCGTTGCCGGAGGTGAAAGCCACAAGCTGGAAACGGCCGCTGGCCTTTGTGCGCGATACATCCACCTCCCAAGGCGCTTCGAAGCTGAAACCTAAATATGATAAGGTCGCGCCGTGCACCTCTGAGACGCGGATATCTGTAATCGGAAGTGGACGACTGGAAAGAAAGGGAATTTCCCAACCCATGGCGTGCGCCTCAATCGTCATGAGCGTCTGAGACCCAAAGAAACCAATGTAGGCCAGAAGCGACGCGCAAACCAGGACAATTCCGACAACGATCTTTCTGCGCTTGGACATGTCGAGGCGCATAGTAACACGTTCCGTTACGGAGTGCGCCCGGGTGA
>JASHTZ010000484.1 GCA_030040295.1 Terriglobia bacterium
AGCCACACCGCCACACTGCTGAACAACGGCATGGTGCTGATCGCAAGCGGCTGTTACTCCAACTGCAGCGCCCTTAATGAAAGCAACACGGTCAGCGCCGAGCTATACAATCCCGCCACCGGGACCTTCACTGCCACCGGCAGCCTGAATACCGCACGCGAGTTCCACACGGCGACGCTGCTGAACAACGGCATGGTGCTGATCGCGGGGGGCCTTACTTCCACCAACGTGTTCGCGAGTGCAGAGCTCTACAATCCTGCCACCGGCATCTTCACCTATACCGGCAGCATGTCCACGGCGCGTTACCAGCACACAGCGACGCTGCTGCCGAAGGGTATAGTGCTGATCGCGGGAGGGCGATTCGTGGGGATGGGCTACGTTACTGACAGCGCAGAGCTGTACAACCCTGCCACCGGGACCTTCGCTGTTACCGGGTCCCTGACCACGGAGCGCGCGACTGATACGGCAACCCTGCTGAACAACGGTTTGGTGCTGATCGCGGGCGGCGAAGGCTCCAGCCCCTACCTAACCAGCGCCGAGCTGTACGACCCTGCCACCGGCGCCTTCACCGCCACCGGCAGCCTAAAGACGGCGCGCGGCGGGCACACGGCAACGCTGCTGACAAACGGCAGGGTGCTCATCGCGGGCGGCTATAACGGCGCCGCCGTGGGTAGCGCGGAGCTCTACTAGTGTCAAATTGTGCTGCGGGATTTCGTAAAGGTCGGCAATCTGGCCGGACTCGGGTTTTCTCATCGTGGTGGCTCGGCGTGGCCGCCGATGGTTGGCCCGCGCTGGTGCAGGACGCCGGAGGCGAGGAGATTTACACCCTCCAATGTAAACTAGAGTCGTCAGAAACTCTGCCGTGAATAGCGGGTCTTGGTTATAGATCAAGTATCGTTTTCCGACCAGGAAGCCGTCCGCAGCATCAGTGAGGTTTCGTGCGATCTGGCTCATCCAAAGTCCATTGCGCTGCCGGGAAAGCCCGGCGATCTCGACTCGCCGACTCGACAGGTCGGTGAGGAAGAGGACAAAGAACCTCGTCAAGCCTCCGCGCGCCCAAGCCTCGATCGTGAAAAAGTCTGCCGCCACAATCACCTCTCGATGCCGGGAGAGGAATTCCTTCCAGGTCGTCTTCCCCTTGCACTCCGGCGCCGGCTCCAACCCATGCTCCTCAAGAAGGATGTTGGCGATAGTACTGCTCGCCACCTCATGGCCCAAGTTCACCAGAGCCCTGAATTCTTCGGTAGCCCCAATCGCGGTTCTCGGTGGCCATGCGGACCGGCAGCTGTTGGACCTCGGTGGGGGTGCGCGGACGGCCGAGTGACGACGGTGGTCGTCGCTAAACCGCAGGTGCTTATCACCGGGTTTCTCGCACAACATGCGGTTCGAGCGTTGACAGGAGCAGTTGAAGTGCATACTATATACAACTATTTCTCGCCATAGAGGTTACGTTATGGTGTGAACTTGTCCCTTTGTCTGTAACTTGCTGAAACGCCAATTGAATAAGCTGGGCGTTCAGGCCCTCGGCCCTACCGGAGCCGACTCGCTTGCGGAATCTAGGACTTAGAGGGCGCTTGTGTCATGGTCCACGACTTGGGCGAATTCTGAATGCCCCACGGAGTCGATACGCGTCTTAAACCTTATGCGATGACAGCTTTGCCTGATCATGACTCTTATAAGGCTTAGCAGAGATGTTCTTTATACAGAGATGGTCATAATATAGCAGTCGAATCGGGGGCAACTGTAATGCAAAAATCGAAGAGGAGCCTATAAGCCATGCCAGGACCGGGAATGGACATGATTGGTGAGGAAGAAATAAAGGAAGTGTTGGAGGTTTTGAAGACAGGGTACCTGTTTCGTTACGGGATCTCGCTGGGTAAGGACGTGGATCCAAGGTTTCTGGGTAAAGTCTTTCAGTGTGAGAAGGAGGTGGCGGAATATGCCGGCGTTCGTTACGGCGTGGCAGTGAATTCCGGCACTTCGGCGCTGCTGACGGCCTTATGCGGGCTTGAGGTCGGGCCGGGTGATGAGGTGATCGTTCCTGGCTTTACGTTCATTGCAAGCATTTCCTCCATCGTCTACGCCAAAGGAATCCCCGTACTCGCGGAAGTGGACCATACGCTGAACCTCGACCCCAAGGATGTGGAAGCCAAAATCACTCGACACACCAAGGCCATTATGGCTGTGCACATGATGGGGAATCCCGCGCGGCTGGATGAGCTGAAGGCGGTTGCCGATAAGCATGGCGTCGCCTTGCTGGAAGACTGTGCGCAAGCGTTTGGAGCGTCCTACAAAGGTCGCGCGGTGGGATCGATCGGGAAAGCGGGAGCATGCAGTTTCAATGTGTACAAGACCATTACATCGGGTGACGGCGGAATGGTGCTGACGAATGACGAGCAAGTGTACCAGCGAAGCTTTGCTTTTCACGATCAGGGACACTCGCCCCTGCGGTCCGGCGTGGAGATTGGCAAGCGGCCTTTCTTCGGCCTGGATTTTCGGTTCACGGAGGTACAGGCGGCCATCCTGCTGGCGCAGCTTCGCAAGCTGCCGACGCTGCTGAAACGTCTGCGCACCAACAAAGCGCGGTACAAGGAGCTGATCAAGGACCTGCCTGGCCTTGAGTTCCGGGAAATCACCGATCCGGCGGGTGAATGCGCCACGATGTTGACGGTCTTCCTCCCCACGGCTGAAATCGCCCAGCGGCTGGCCAAGGACTTGAACACCAAGGTGGCGGCGGAGGCAGGCTGGCACGTGTACAACAATATGGAGCAGCTCATGGAACTGCGAACCAGCAGCAGGGTCAGGTGCCCGTTTGATTGTTTCCAGTATTATGGCGAGAAGGGCAGAGAGATTCGCTATTGGAAGGGCATGTTGCCGCAAACCGACGCCTTGTTGGGGCGGGCGCTGAACATCGCAATCGGCGTCCGCGATCCCGGATTGAGCTCCGGATTCGGTCTGACCATCATGGACGATTTGAATGCGGTGGAACAGCATGCGACGCAGTTCCGGCATGCCGTGGAGAAGTATTTGAAGTAAGACTGAAAAGTCTCACCAGCGGGGGTTCAAATATGGTCGTTCTAGCTGTTGGGGCGCATCCTGACGATATTGAGTTCCAATGCGCCGGGACGCTGGCGAAGTATGTGCAGCGAGGCGACAAGGTTTTCCTCGCCATCTCCACCGACGGCGGCGCAGGCTCGTCCGGCCCATCAAAGGAGGAGACAGCCCGCACCCGCGAACAGGAAGCCCGCCGTTCCGCCGCCATCCTGGGAGCTGAGCTGATCTGGCTGGGCTACCCGGATGAATTTCTCTACGAGACTGAGGCGGTGCGCCTGCGCTACATCGAACTGGTGCGCCAAACCAGGCCGGACGTCGTCATCACGCACGACCCTCAGGACGATTATCATCC
>JASHTZ010000485.1 GCA_030040295.1 Terriglobia bacterium
AGAACCTTCAGAGTTTTCAGATCAAAAATCGTCACGGTGTTTGACCTGCCGTCGCTGGTGAATCCGCGCCCGAATTCCGGCGCCAAGGCGATGCCGTGAACGCCGTCCGTGCCGGGAATATCCCCCACAATGACGTACGTGTCCGCATCCACCACCATAACGTGTGAACCCCGAGAAATGTAGACACGGCGCGCGTCACTATCGCAAATCAGGTAGTCCCAGCCGCCCTCGCCACCCAGAACCACTTTCTTGATGAGATGATAATCTCCATCCGCCGCCGCAAGCGGCCGCGCGAGAAGGCCGTTTGCTGCCACGGCCGCCGCAACCAAAACGAACGCAGCCGCCGTCGACCAAGATATTTCCTGAACTAGCGCCCTCTTTCGTTTGGACATCTCGCCTCCTTTGGGGAGGCCCAACCTACCACGCCCCAGCTCGCAGGACAAGTAGGTCGGCCGCGTCTCTCACAGCCACGTCGAGGTCGAGCAGATCTGGATTAGCTTGCTCCCGCAATCTTGGCCGGCTGCTCGCTGCCAGCCCGCTGTCCGCCGTTTGCATTGGCAGCAGGCAGGTGCTACATTGCCGAAGGGATTGGGGCTCGCTGATATTGCAGTTTTCCCCTTAAAGGGGCGCCCCTTGCGCGATGGTAGTAGATTCTGTGCGCGGGGGCTTTGCAAGGTGGCCGTCATGCAATCCGGCAGTTTGACGGCGTTTCGCCGTTCCTCGTTGTTAGGCGTTTTCCTGCTCGTACCGTTGGCGCTGGCGCCCGCCAGGCTGGGTGCGCAATCGCCCGACGCCTGCGAGCCCTCGCCGGTTGTGAAGGCGCAGCTCCACGATTTGCCTTCCCAGACGCCGGCCGAAACGGACTGGGAGTTTCACAAAAAGAAGCTCGCCGCGATCCAATCCCTCCTCGCTCGATTTCCCCACGACGTCTTTGTCCAACGCGCCTATATCCGCACCATGGACAACTTCCTTGAGCGTACGCAGGTGATCGACGAATATAAGACGCGGCATGAAACGAGCCCCGAGGACGCCATCCTGGATTACCTTTACGGCCTGACCTTGGTGGGACGCGATTCGGGTCAAGCCGTCAAGCTGTTCAAGGCCGCGCTCGCTCAGGACCCCGCGTTCCCCCTGCCGCATCGGCAGCTCGCAAGCATTTATACTTCGCCGGCTTTCCTGGACAAGGAGCAGAGTCTAACCCACCTGAGAGCTTATCTCCAGGCGTGTCCGGCAAGCTTTGACGGTTACGACGCGCTCGCGGGTTCGGACGACAAGGACCTGATCCGCCAGGGCGCCGAGAGGCTGCGCGCGCTGATTGAGAAGCGCAATGACGTGGACGCCGTCAATGCTTATCAAACGCTCTGGTCGCTCGAGTTCAAGGCCCATCCGCCGTCCGAATATGCTCCCCTGCGCAAGCAGGTGCAGGCGGACTTGGAGCGCATCCGCGCCATGAACGCGGCCATGACCTATCAGGACAGGCGCGAATGGTACGAGACGCTTGAGGACGGCTACAAATTAGCGAACGACCAGAAGCAGGCCGACGCGATCAAGGCCGAGCGGCAGGAGCGCGCGCCCTATACCTGGGAGCTCGCTGCCATGTCGAAGTGGCAGGACGATCACCATTATCCTGCCCAAGACGCGCCCGCTGACCAGAAGCATGCTTACTTCACCGAGGAGCTGGCTCAGACTCAACAATGGATCAAAGAACGGCCCAACCTGACGTTCATCTACTCCGAGCGGCTGGATGCGATGGAGCATCTGGAGGACATTCCGCCGGCCGATGTGGAAGCCACAGCCGAGCAGGAAGTGCGCATCGCGGGGCTGAACAACGGGCCGGAGGGGCCGGGATCGGACGACTACTTTACCGCGGCCGGGGCGCTCGCGGATAAACATCTTGAGCCCGAGCAGACGCTCGAACTGGCGAAGAAGGGCCTCGCCAAGGCGGAATCCGAGGCCAAGGAGCCGTACTACGACCTCTATGCCACCGAGGAAAACGTCACCAACCAGAAGTTCTACCGGACGTACTTGCGCACGCAGGGCATGGAGTACGAAGTCGACGCCTATGTGGAGCTCAAGGAGCCGCAGCAGGCACGGCTGGTATTGGAGAATATGGACGAGCAGGTTCAGGAGCTCAAGTCATTGGCGGGGTCGAAGCAGGATCGCCAGCAGGCGTACTCCTTTCGGCTCGCCGCGTATTGGGGGTTAATGGGCCGCGATGCCGAGTTGGAAGGCCACAAGCTCGACGCCATGGCCTTCTATGAGAACGGCCTGCTGACGCGCCTGGACGCGAAGCTCAAGCCTGAAACCGGCGTAAAAGACGAGCTGGCTGACAACGCCCTCCGGCTTTGGACCGCTTTGGGCGGCTCAAAGGAGGGCTGGGAAACCTGGTACGGCCAGCCCGCAGAGAGCCTTGCCAATCAAGCCACTCTGACCTGGAACGACGCCAACGAGCCTTTGCCTTCGTTCCAAATCGCGGATATGAACGGCAAGACTTGGGATCTGACGTCGCTCAAGGGTAAGACAGTCTTTCTGAATTTCTGGGCTTCGTGGTGACACTTCTGCCGCGAGGAGTTGCCTCGCTTGCAAAAGCTGATCGCCCAGTACAAGGACCGGCCCGACGTTCTGTTCCTGAGCCTGAACATGGACGAAAACCCCGGCCTGATCGCGCCCTTCCTCACTTCCAACAAGCTTTCGATGACGGTTCTTCCCGCGTTCACCTTCGTCACACAAACGCTGAAGGTCGACGGGATCCCACAAAATTGGATCGTGGATTCGAACGGCGTGATCAAGCTCAAGGGAGTGGGGTACGACTCCACTGAAAGGTGGGAAACCGGGATGAAAAACGCCATCGATAAGGTGGCGTCCTCCGGGCCGGCCACGGCCTCTTCGGGCAGCGGCCGGTAGCCGGGGAAACCCAGTCGAGCGCCACAAAAAGTCCGAGTAATCATCGGAGCCGCCTTTAGCGGCGCCTCGTCAATATTATTCTTCGTTTCCCTGAGCGGAACACTTACTACCCTGCGGAATTCCTTTCGCCCTGCTGGCTTTTCCTTCCACAGACGCCTTAGAATGCTGGGGGCCTCGAATATTGGCCGCACCCGGCTACGCGAGCGCCTCGTCGCTTAGTTCAATATTCCCATTGGATTTGGCCAATTGGCTTTGGTTGGGGAGTTATCGATGAAGCAAGTGGGATTTTCAATTGTCATCCTGGGCGCCGGGAAAGCGACGCGCTTCAAATCCGAGCGCCCGAAACTGCTTCACGCTCTGGCGGGCAGACTGCTTGGGGAATACGTTCTACGAACCGCCACCGAAGCGGGAGCGGAGCATATTTATCTGATCATCGGGCACAAAGCGGAGGAGATGCGAAAGGCCTTCACGCGGCCGGGAGTGGAATTCATCGAGCAGAAAGAGCAATTGGGCACCGGCCACGCGCTTCTCGTGGCCCGGCCGGAACTCGATCGCTGCCCGAGCGATGTGCTGGTAGTGCTGGTGGGCGACGCCCCTTTGCTCAAACCCGAAACGGTGACGACGCTTGTGGCAACGCACCGGAAGCAACACGCGGCCTGCACCATTTTCACGACGCGCGAGGGAAATCCCAGCGGCTACGGTCGCATCGTGCGGGGGAGCGGGAAGCGCGTGCGAGCCATCGTGGAAGAGAAGGCGGCGAGCGCGGCGCAGAAAAAGATCCGCGAAGTCAATACCGGCATCCTTTGCTTCTCGCGCCGGCCCCTGCTGGCCCACCTGGCAGAGCTATCGCAAGCCAACGCCCAAAACGAGTTCCTGCTTACGGACCTCGTCGCGATTTTCAACCGCCACCGGCTGAAAGTCGCGGCGTTTGAGGGGCCGGCCGACGAAGCGCATGGAATCAATGACCGCGCGCAGCTTGCCGAGGTGGAAAAGATGCTGCGCCTGCGCAAGGCCCGCGCTTTGATGGCCGAAGGCGTGACGCTTGCCGACCCGGAGCGGACGTACATCGACGAGGACGTGACGGTAGGCCCCGATACCGAAGTGGGAGTGGGCGTCAGCCTGCGCGGGCGGACGCGGCTGGGAAGCGGCTGCCGCCTCGGACCTTACTCCACCCTCACCGATTCCATTCTCGGCGACGGCGTTACGGTGCGCCAATCCTGCGTCATCACCAATTCCGAAGTCGGCCCCGGCGCGGCGATCGGCCCCTTTGCCCACCTCCGCGACGGCGCGGTGCTGGGGACGGATGTTCGCGTCGGAAATTTTGTGGAAGTAAAGAAGTCCACCCTGGGACGGGGAACCAAAGCACAGCATCTCACCTACCTCGGCGACGCTACGGTAGGCGAGCGCACCAACATCGGGGCGGGAACCATCACTTGCAACTACGATGGAACGAATAAGATTCCCACCGTCATCGAGGACGAGGTATTCATCGGAAGTGGAAACATGCTGGTGGCTCCGGTACGCATCGGCAAGGGGTCCTACACGGCCGCCGGCTCCACGATTACCCAGGAGGTACCTCCCGAATCGCTGGCCATCGCGCGCGCAGCCCAGGTAACCAAGCCGGGATGGGCGAGCGAGCGGAAAAAAGCCCGGACCCACAACTCGAAATCGTAGCCTCGGCCTCCAAGGCAAGCCGACAATCGGAAGGCACATTTTACTTCCCACACGTAAGTCCTACAGATGGTCCGATGGCACGAGTTCCAACCTGTCTCCGTAACCCCTTCAAAATCGGCATAGTTAGCATGCCACCAGTTGGCCCTTAGCTTGCATCCCCCCGTGCCGGGAAGCATTTCACAGGTCTTGCGTGAAGCTTCTGGAAGGAATTCCCAGTCTAAAGGAGAGGGGAGAGGCCACCATGCTATTCCAAGATTTGCCTGCCCAGGACGAATACCCGTCGCCGCCAAGTTCAGGAATGAAGGACGGCGTAAAGTTTGTTTCTATTTTTCTGATTCTCGCCGCCTTGATCGTGGGCGAACTCTTCACGGTCAGCCGGATGAACTCCATGAACCACCAGCTCGAGGAAAAACAGACCCAGTTGCGAGAGGATTTAACCAGTCAGCTCCGGGACCAAGTTTCCAACCGGCTCGCGGCCCTCGAGCAACAGAATTCCCAGGAATTGGACGCCGTCAGATCCGAATTGGACGCTGCCTCCAAGCGGGTTGGCGCGCAGAACAGCGAACTGAAGCGTGCAGGCACCATGGTGGCGCAACTCCAGGATCAGCAACGCGCCCAGGCCCAGGAACTGAAACAGGAGCTTGACCAAAAGGCCGACGCGCAGCAAGTCGGCGCCCTGTCCCAAGACGTCTCCTCCACGAAGACGGATCTGAGTACAACTCAGAAAAACGTCAGCACGCTGGCGGCGGATCTGGGCATGGCTCGCAGTGAGATGGGAACCCTCATCGCCCGGAACCACGATGACATTGAATATCTCCGCAAGCTGGGAGATCGCGACTATTTCGAATTCACCCTCAACCGTAATCAGGCTTCCAAGGTGGCGGGCGTCAGCCTGACGCTGAAGCACACCAATGCCAAGCGCCATCAATACACACTTGCCACGCTGGTGGATGACATGGCAGTGGAGAGGAAGGACTGCGCGGTGAACTCTCCGGTGGACTTCTTTGTGAACGGATCAAAAAAGCCTTACGAGCTGGTGGTAAATAGTGTAGGATCAAACCAGGTGAAGGGGTATTTGAGTACCCCGAAAGGTGTCACCCAGGTTGCCTCGCGCTCGGAGGGAGCGCAGTAGCAATTCCTCAGGGAGACCCGGTCACCGTGAGCGGGTCTCCCACTCACTTCTTAATTTCTTCACTTCAACTCAAGCTGGACAAAGCGCCAGGGTCCGGCCATGAATGACCTTCGAGGAGGTTCAACATGGTCAAGCGCGCTTTGCTGGCGATCTTTATCGCTATCGCAGGAATTTCCTTTGCCTACGCAGAGGATCTGGGCCCGGCGGAAGCTCTCTCCGTTCCCGCCGGCACCATGCTCCATTGCCACACCACGGAGACTCTGACCACCAAGCTGAATTCGCAGGGTGACGCCTTCACGATGAGCGTCATGGAACCCGTCACCATCAACGGCGTTGTGATGATTCCCGCCGGTGCGACGCTCGCGGGACACATCACGCGCATGGAGCGCCCCGGCCGCGTTGTGGGTGTGGGCGAGATGCGGCTGAGCGTAGAGCAAATCACCCTTCCCGGCGGCCGCACCCTTCCCATCGGAGCCAATCTGATGACCGCCTATGGTGTCGATCACGTTAAGGTGGTGGGGAGCGAAGGGCTCATCAAAGGGCCGAGCTCGCGCTTCCAGGATTTTGAGGAGATCGGCGGTGGAACCGCCGGCGGCGTGCTGGTGGGACTGATCTTCGCGCATCCCTTTGTCGGCGCTACTGTGGGGCTGACGGCTACCACCGTTGACCGCCTTCGCCGGCGCGGGAAGGATTTGACCATCCCGGCCGGAACGCAGCTTAATTATCAATTGACGCGAGAGTTGTCCTTTGCCCCCACTATCTCTCAAGCGGCCGAGGCCGACTCGGGACGCGGCTCAGGCAAATGATCTTCGCCGAGGCGCGCGAGTGAAGTTACTCAAATGGGGCACGGCGATTCTGAATGATTGCGGGTGGGCGGCTCAACTCGCCTTAACAGCGCTTGCTTCACTCTCCGTTGCGGACGGGGCAAGGGAGGAGTTGGATCTGCGAGTGAGGAATAGTCCACCCAGCGCATAACATGCCGCGCCGGTGAGCACGCAGGCGCGAATGGAGGTTTCCGTTGAAATGGCCACGGCGATAAAGCTGGCCAGCACGGACGCCGCGCCGTTCAACGCCCACATCCAGGGCAGGTTTCCCTCTTGTCCCAGTTCGCTTGCCCACCGCAGGCCCACCGGGAAGCAGAAACCCATGATGAAACCGCAGGGGGCCACCAGCCCGAGTGAGACCACAACGCGCTGCCAGAGGACTCCGCCCACCGCCGCGTGAATGGCAGGGAGCACAGCCAGCGAATAGGCAACGAGTACCACCGCGGAGAAAAGTGCCGGTGCCCGGCTTTTCGTTGCGGAGTTCAAGGGCATGCGATCCGATGCCAGGCTGCCCAGTCCTGCGAAGAGAATCAATCCTGCCAGCACCACGGCCAGAGAATAAATTGGCTGGCCGAGGAAAACTGAGAGTTGCTGCATCATTCCCATTTCACCCAGCATGAAACCCAGCCCGATGCCAATGAAATAGAGAATGGCGCCCGGCGGCGCTCGCCGTGAATCCTGTCGCACACGCGTCCATCGCCGTGCTGGCCACAAAATCGTCAGGGCCACGAGGATCAAAGCCACAAACATGAAAATGGCAAGATACATCAGCGGAAAAAGCGCCCTCAAATTCACTCCCGGTATTTGCAGGACTCCCGGAATGGCGTGGAAGCGCACGAAACTGAAAAAATAAGGGGAGGCGTCAGTGGGCGGAGAAAGGTCAAAATAATTCCGGGAACGGAGCGCGGCAAGATCCTGAAGCGAGTGCGCCTGCAAGACGGGATCCAACTGCAGCATCGTGACATCCTGCCCGGGCAGATAGAGAATCTGGTAATCAAAATCCTTGGCCGTGGTTCTTATTTTCTCCAGGTCTTGCGGGGTGAAGGGTTGATTGCTGGCCAGGAGTGTCGCCAACTCGAGTTGACCGATCAAGGCCAGGTGTTGCCCGGGATGCTGAACCCCTTCGCTGAGCAACGTGGCGTAGGCCAGGGAAAACAACCGTGTCGCCTCGTGAAAATCAGGCTTGTGGTTCCAACGGGTGAACGCGATCACCCCGCCCGGCTTGAGATGGTCGTAAAAAACCCGCCAGCCATCCAGCGAATAAAGCGAATTTTCCGTGAGCGCCATGGCCCCGGCGGCGGTGGCCGCCCAGGTGTCAACCACAGTGGCTTCTATCAAGTCGAATTTCTCATGACTGCGCGTCAAATAGCTGCGGCCTTCATCAACGTGCAGTTCAAAGTTGGGAATTTTGTCGAATCCGGAATACCAGGCCATTCGCCGCGAAAAGACATCGGCAATGGTTTTGTTGATTTCAATCCCCACGATGCGATGAAAGCCGAAGAGCGCACAGGACATCACGTCCCGCCCTCCTCCCACGCCGATGATGGCCGCGCTCCCCCCGGCGCGGATTCGTGCCCCCAGGGAATTGACCTGGGAGCGAAGGAAGTCCACATCGTGAAGGTCGCCATGATACGGATAAATCCCCGTCGCTGCGTCATTATCGATATCGATGTACATCACCTCTTTCCAAACCGGAGGTGATTGCGGTGCCACGGACTCTTCCTCCATTTTGGGAGCAACCACTCGAACCCTGGAAATGGGATTCCAGGTTTCGTACAGAATGTCCATGCGGGGGTCGAGCCTTCCTTTTGACCAAATGGGTTGAATGCCATGGATGGTTGAGGCGTTTAGTCCTGCCAGCACCATGAGCACGACTGCCCAAACGTTGCATCGCCTTCGGATTTGCGGCTGGCCGGCAAACTTTGCATAAAACGAAGCACTCAGAAACACCAACGCGGAAATCGCCAGCACGGCACTCGGCGCATCAATCAGGCTCATGAGAACCAGCGAGCCGAAACATCCCGCCGCCGCGCCGGCCAGATCGGCAAAGTAGACTCGCCCGATTGGAGCTGTGGTGCGTGTAAGCGAAAGGCACACCACGATTCCTGCAAAAAAGAAAGGAACGGCGATGACCGAGCAAAAAATCAGAAAACTACAAAGCGTTTGAAGGGCAAAGGAGATGTCGAGCGGAATCGCAAACATGATCACCAGGGCGATGGGCATGGAGACGGCCATGGCAAAGGCCGCCTGCGCCATGCGGCGCGCCACCTGGCCCGCTTCGAACAGCGCCGGGCGAAGCTGCACCAGGAGCGCGCCCGCCGTCATTCCAAACATGGCCATGGAAACCGAAACGAAAGCAAGGTAGTACCAGCAAATTACGCTCAGAAGGCGGGTGAGCACAATCTCGTACATCAGCGCGCTTGCGCACATGAGCCCGAGCCCGAGAAAAAATCCGAACATTGGATTACCTCGTCGTAGGCACTTAAGAAATTGGAGGATGCCAAACTGCCTTAGGTTCTTCGAATTATGTCCCGATATAGCGCGCGTAAAGACCGCGGGCGACGGCGGGGTCCT
>JASHTZ010000486.1 GCA_030040295.1 Terriglobia bacterium
AACTGTAGCGACGGCGTGACCGGCGGCGCGAGCATTTTGCCCCCACAGCGGGCCTGACGACCGCGCTTCGGGGGGCACGCTGCCGTTCACCGACGCTGAAGTTGGTGTTAAATCGCGCGCCCAAATCGAATCTAAGACGAATTCAGAGCCCCCCACGAAATTTCCAATCCGGGTTAGAATGGTTATTCAGTTCCAAGACTATCTATGCCGGGATTCAAATTATCGGTCGTGCAATATCTGAACACCGCGCCCCTGGTTTGGGGCATGTTGAACGGCGAGCAAAAGGGAAAGTTCGAAATGCAATTCACCACACCGGCGGCCTGCGCGGACGCTCTGCGTGCGCACCAGGTGGACGCGGGTATTATTCCCTCCATTGAATATCAGCGGCTCGAAAAAGTGCAAATCCTGACGGGCATGTCCATTGCCGCCAAGAACGAGGTAAAAAGCGTGTTGCTGCTGAGCAAGGTGCCCTTCGCCAAGATTTCGACCGTGGCCACAGACAATTCCTCGCGCACTTCCGCTGCGCTGCTGCGCATCCTGATGCGCAAATTTTATTCCAAATGGATTACCGTCACGCCGCACGCTCCGCGCCCCGACAAGATGCTGGAACGCGCCGATGCGGCGCTGGTGATCGGCGATGTGGCGCTGACTTTCAGCGGACAAGTGGCAGAAGTTTACGACTTGGGCGCGGAGTGGAAACGCCTCACCGGCCTGCCTTTCGTCTTTGCGCTCTGGGTGGGGCACGACGATCGCAACCTCTCAAAGCGGCAGCCGGAATTTGCGGCATCGCTCGCCTTCGGGCTCGCCCACATTGATGACATCGCGGTGGAATACGCTCCCAAACTGGGCATGACGCCCGAGGCTGTGAAGATTTACTTGACCCAGAATGTGGATTATTCTTTGGATGAGGAGAATCGCCAGGGCTTGCGGATGTTTTACAAGCTTGCGCACGAGGCGGGAATCATTCCCGCGGAGCGCGAGCTCTATTTTGCGTGATCCTTCCGCTCCGCCCTGGAGCTTCTTTGCTCAGGAAGAATTCGTATGTCACTTACCAACGCGCAAGCTTGCGACCTGCTGCGCTCCGATGATCTTCTCGGCATCGGGATCGAGGCGGACAAGGTTCGCAAGCGCCTTCATCCCGGCAATGTGGTCACCTACCAGATTGACCGCAACATCAATTACACCAACATCTGCACGGAGTACTGCTCGTTTTGCGCTTTCTACCGTCCGGTAGGCTCGCCGGAGGGCTATCTTCAGCCGCTCGAATCGATGTACCGGAAAATCGAGGAGACGATCGCGCTGGGCGGCACTGGCGTGCTGATGCAAGGTGGCCTGCACCCGGACCTGAAAATCGATTACTACGAGGACCTGCTGCGCAACATCAAGCGCAAATTTCCCCAAATCCACCTGCACTGCTTTTCCGCGCCGGAGGTGCTGAACATCGCGGAACTTTCCGGCCTCACCCTGCGCGAAACCATCGTGCGGTTGATGGCCGCCGGGCTCGACTCGATTCCCGGCGGCGGAGCGGAAATTCTGGATGACCAAGTGCGCTTCCGCATCGCGCGCCTGAAGTGCACGACCGAAGAGTGGATGTCCATGCACCGCACCGCGCACTCGCTCGGCATGCGCACCACCGCCACCATGATGTTCGGCTGCGGCGAGACCATCGAGCACCGCGTCAATCACTTCGAGCACGTCCGGCAGTTGCAGGAAGAGACGGGCGGATTCACGGCTTTCATCCCCTGGTTTTTCCAGCGTGCCCACACCTCGCTGGGCAATTTCATTAAAGAGGAAGCCACGGCGGTGGATTACCTGAAAACGCTCGCCGTCGCCCGCATCTACCTCGACAACATTGAAAATGTGCAGGCCTCCTGGCTTACTCCCGGCCACAAGCTCTGCCAAATCGCCCTGCGCTTCGGCGGCAATGACGTCGGGTCCATCCTGATTGAAGAAAACGTGGTGCGCGCCGCGGGCGTTACGCGCACCAGCAGCGAAGACAAGCTCCGCCGCATGATCAAAGACGCCGGCTTCCGGCCTGTTAAACGCGATACACTCTACCGAAACTATTACCTCAACTAAATGCTATCCTCTGAAATTCGCCGATGATCGTCGTACTTGACAATAGTCGTTCTAACGACTAGTATCGGGGCATGTCGCCGAAGCTCAAAGATGAGATCAAACAGAATAAGCCCTTTCCGAGCCTGGAATCGGAAGTAGTCCTGAACCTGATGCGCACCGCCGATGCACACTCGCGAGGGGCGGAAGCAATATTCAAACTGGCGGGGCTTTCGCCCAACCAATACAACGTGTTGCGCATTCTGCGCGGGGCGGGTGAAAATGGTCTGTGCTGCCGGGAAGTGGGAGAGCGCATGATCACGCGCGACCCTGATATTACGCGCCTGCTGGATCGCCTGGAACGCATCGGCCTGGTGGCCCGCACCCGCGACCGTCACGACCGCCGCGTGGTTATGGCGCGCATTACCGATGCCGGCAGGAAACTCCTGAAAGACCTGGACGGACCGGTCGAGGAATACAACCGTAACCGCCTGAGCCATATGGGGAAAGGCGATCTTCGCAGGCTGAACGAACTCTTGGAGGCGGCCCGTGGAACTTAATCGCCTTTGGACCATCTAATAGTTGTTGTAACGAATATCGCGAGCACGAGGAATTGAACGGCAATAATTCGGCAGGAAACCATGAGCGCAAACAAATCAACAGTAATAGAGAGAGAATTCACGGCGGGGATTCATGAACTACTGGCCCGGCGATGGAGCCCGAAGGCATTTTTGCCTCGCCCGGTGGAGCCGGCCAAACTCGCGCAGCTCTTCGAAGCCGCGCGCTGGTCGCCTTCAAGCTACAATGCCCAGCCCTGGGCGTTCATCGTGGCCACGCGCGCGGATGCGGAAGGTTACAACCGCCTGCTGAGCACGCTGGTGGACGTGAACCGCCAATGGGCGCAGCAAGCACCGGTGCTGATTCTTGCCGTCGCCAAGCTTGATTTCAATCACGTGGCTCGGGCAAATCGCCACGCACTTTACGATCTGGGCCAATCGGTCGCGCATTTGACTCTCCAGGCGACCGCGCTCGATTTGCACATCCATCAGATGGGGGGGTTCGATCCGAATGCGGCGCGCGAGCTGTTTGCTATTCCAGCGGGTTACGAGCCTGTTGCCGTTCTGGCGCTCGGTTACAACGAAGCTCCAGGGCCCGAGCAAGGGGCTCGGACGCGCAAGCCGTTAACGGATTTTGTGTTCAGTGGAAAGTGGGGCAGGGCCGCGGCTGTGGTCGCGGAAATATCGAATTAAGGAGTGCAACATGTTCAAAAAACTCTTGGGGACCCGGGATGACAAATTGATGACGCTCGTGCGCCTTGTGTTGGGCGTGGTCTTTTTCGCGCACGGCGCCCAGAAGATGCTGGGTTGGTTCGGAGGCTATGGCTTCAAGGGGACGATGGGATTCTTTACGCAAATGCTGCACATCCCCGCGGCCTTTGCATTCCTCGCCATTTGCGCGGAATTTTTCGGCGGCATAGGATTAATCCTCGGGCTGCTCACGCGCATCGCCGCTTTCGGCATCACGGTCAACATGCTTGTGGCCATCTTCGTGGTCCACCTGCCCAACGGCTTCTTCATGAACTGGACGGGACAGCAGAAGGGGGAGGGATTTGAATATCATCTGCTCGTTCTGGCCATCACCACCGCGTTGATGATTCGCGGCGCGGGAGCATTTTCCATCGATCGCGCCCTTAGCGGCTCACCTGGCGGCGAGTAAGCTAGGGCGCAACTTCCGCAAAACTGAATAACGCGACGGGCCGCCGAGCAGGGCCGTCGCAGCGGCCGGAGGTGCGACTGCGCCCATTCCGGCCAGGGAGAAAACCATGATCAAAACCATCAAATCCAACGAGCGGCACCACGCCAACTTCGGTTGGCTGGACACGCACTGGCATTTCTCGTTCGACCAGTATTTCGACCCCTCGAACACGAATTGGGGTGCGCTGCGGGTATTCAACGATGACATCATTGAGCCCGGCCAGGGCTTCGGAATGCATCCGCACCGCGATATGGAGATTATCACCTACGTTCTGGCGGGCGAACTGGAGCACCAGGACAGCACGGGCAACCGCGGAGTGATACATCCGGGCGAAGTGTAGGTGGTGTCGGCGGGAACGGGCATCCGCCACTCGGAGTATAACCACTCGAAAAAGTCGCCGGTGCACCTGATGCAAATCTGGGTCGTGCCACGCGAACGAGGATTGAAGCCGCGCTGGGAACAACGCCAGTTCGCCTCTGCTGAAAGAGAGGGCAAGTTGCTGCCGGTCGTTTCCAGTGGCGATGTCGCGGGCACGTTGAAGATCGATCAAGACGCGCAGATTTACGTTTCGGCGCTTCCGGCCGGCGGCGAGGTGACTCACCAAACTCAAATTGACCGCAAGGTGTACATCTTCGTCCACAAAGGTGAAGTTGAGGTGAATGGCGCAACCCTTGCCTCAGGAGATCAGGGGCGCATCGCGAAGGAAACCTCGCTGACCATCAAGGCGGCGAAGGATTCCGAGCTGATCCTGCTTGACCTTCCGGAGTTGCGCCCGTAATGGGTCTCAGACTTCCTGCTCCGCCCGTCAGCCCTCGTGAAGGCTGATGGGCGGGGGGCAAGTCTTCCGCGATGAGCGGTTAATTCACCCAGCGTCCGTGCTTTTCTTTCTTC
>JASHTZ010000487.1 GCA_030040295.1 Terriglobia bacterium
GCGCTCATCGCCGCCCTGCGTGATGACGTGGTCGTTGGTGAGGATGAAGCCGGTCTTATCCAGAATGATTCCTGAGCCCAGGCTCTGCTGCCGGAAGCCTTCGCCTCCAGACTGTCCATCCGGCCCTCCCTGGAAAAAATGGTCGAAGAAGTCGTCGAATGGCGTGTCTTCCTGTGAGTGCGGCCCCCGGCGGGTAACTCTGATGGTGGACTCGGTATTGATGTTCACCACCGCGTCCTGAAGCCGGTCGGCAATTTGCGAGAAGGAGTTGGAGAGCTCAACGGGAGAAGGCGCCGAAAGGGGTTTGGCCTCCGCCCCCATGCTAAAACCTTTGGCCGCACGCACGCCGTGGGAAACAACCGTGCCGATCATGATCCCGATTCCCAGGGTGACGGCAATAACCAGAGCGGGAAGGAGTCGACCGCCTCGTGAACTCATCTTTAGCTCTCCATCAGAACATCACTTCGCCCTCGAATCGGCATTCTAACAGTATACACCCGAGTGCAAGCTCTTCGACTGGCTGCCCGCCGCGATTAGTTGTAGCAGCGCTCTGCGAGCGGCACAATCTATGGGCTTGCCACCCTGTGACCCAAAGCCTTCGGGCGGCGGGCCATGACAAGCCCTGGCGACGGTCGATAGACCGCCGCTACAGAATTTCGAACTAAGACTACCGTGGCGCGCTCTGAGAGATGCCAGTTTACTTTGACCACATCCTATCGCCGCGATGGCCCCTCGCGCGATCCCTGACTCGGCGTAACCACCTGTTTTATCATACACATCGTAGGTTCATAAAAATAACTCCCGTGTTTTCATCAACATCGTAGGATCGGTCAGAACGCTAAAAAATCGCCCTTTGTTTTCATCAACATCGTAGGATCGATCTTCATTTTTTGATTCCCCCGCTCAGCGCATCGAGTCAGCGAAGTCATTAGATTTGAGACAGTTACGGCGACTGACATTTTGCCCATTTGGCTGTTAACCCCTTTTATTATCTGTAACATCGTAGGTTCGGGCTTGTTTGCGCGTTACGGTGTCTTGCCCTTCACCCTTCCTGAAACCGGGGATCACATGCCCGACTCGCCGCAGGTCGCACGTGGGCGGAACGGCCCCTGAACGCCGGTACCGCCGTCCCTGGAGACCACCGAGTATATGTTAACCTACTGATTATCTATTGTCAAGTGATAATAGGCGAATCGCACTTTGAATTCTGAGGGTTGCCTCTTACAACCTACCCGGCACAGGGCTGTTGCGGCGCTCTGCGAGCGTCGCAACCCTGGAAGAGCTTGAACCACAGAGGGCACGGAGGTTCACGGAGGAGGATTTCTCCGTGGTTCTCTGTGTGCTCTGTGGTGAGAGCCTTTTTTGGCAACGAACGGGGAACTCATGCCACTCACCCCTCGACGGGCGCAGGCGTTCCCCCGCCCCAGACTTCCGAGATCACCATACCGGCCAGAATGAACGCGGCTCCCATCAGCATCCGCCCTCCCAGGCGTTCCCCGATGACCACCCAGGAAGTCAGCGCGGCGAAGACCGGCTCGAGGGAGAAGATCAGGGCGGTATGGGCAGGCGGAGTGTATTGCTGCGCCCACACCTGCGTTCCGAAGGCAAATGCCGTGGCAAAAACCGCGGTGACGACGATGGCAAACACCAGGCGGCCGGTCCAATGCAGGGTGGCCGTTGGCGCAAATGGAACGGCGAGCGTGGCGGTCACCCCCACCACCAGAATCTGTCCGGGCGCAAGGTGCAGGAAGGAATGCCGGCGGGTGTAAGTTCCCACTCGCACAATATGCACGGCGAAGGCGATGGCGCCAAACAGCGTCAGCACGTCGCCGCGATTCACCGCCGCCATGCGCGAGGGCAGGACCAGCAAGTAGATTCCGAGCAGGCCCAGCGCCGCGCCGCAGGCGTTTGCCGCGCGCAGGCGATAACCCTCAAGCAGTGAAATCACCGGCACGAGAATCACGCTGAAGCCGGTGATGAAGGCGCTTTTCGAAGGCGTGGTGAACACCAGCCCCCAGGTTTGGAAGGCGAATCCCGCGAAGAGCAGGATTCCCAGCACGAGGCTGGGCGCGAGCACTGGCCGCGGCAATCGCCAGCGCGCCATAAAGGCCAGCATCAGCGCCCCGGCCAGGATGAATCGCACAGCGACAAACGGAAAAGGCGAGGCATCCGCCAGCGCGCCCTTGACAATGACAAAGGTCGAGCCCCAGATGAACGTGGTGACGACCAGAAGCAGTTCCGCTTTGGCACGTTGGCTCAAAATTTTAACCTGAAACATCTCCCCCGAGGGCGGACGAAGAGTGTAGGGGCGGCCCTCGTGGCCGCCCGCGGGCAACCACAAGGGTTGCCCCAACACTCTCCATCTGCTCTATGGTGCGCGATATTTTTCAAGACGGATTGGATTACGTCTTTTGCCCGCAGAGTTCCTGAATTTCCGCATCACTCAGCAGGCGGTCCTGGCGTTTGGCGTGGGCGAGAATTTTTTCCACCAATTCCGGGCTGGCCGGCACGCTTTGCTTTTCCAGCCAGTGGATCACATTGGCCTTGCCGCTCAGCGGCCCCACTTCAATCTTCTGCTCCAGTCCGAACCAATGGGAGGGGACTGCGGAATAAACCTGGTTGGCCAGCTCCACGTCCTGCTTGCGAAAGGCCTTCACGACGGCGGCGGCGTGCACTCCCGTGGCGGTGCGAAAGGCGTCCGCGCCCGCGACGGGATAGTTGGGCGGAATCGGCACTCCCAGCGCGTCGGCCACGGCGTCACAGTAATCCTTCAGCCGCGTCAGGTCACGGTCGATCGCGCCCATCAGGCGGAGGTTGACGAGCAATTGGTCAATCGCCGTGTTGCCGGCGCGCTCGCCCAAGCCCAGCGCCACGCCGTGGGCTTGATCGGCTCCCGCCGCGAGCGCCGCCAGGGCATTGGCGACGGCCAGGCCGCGGTCAGAGTGCCCGTGCCAATCGAGCCGCACTTTTTCGCCCGAGGGCTTGATCACTTCATCGCGCACGAATCGAATGATCGCCTGGGTGCCCTGCGGCGTGGCGTGCCCCACCGTGTCGCACACCACGATGGCGCGAGCGCCGCACTCAATGGCCGTGGTGTAGAGCCGCTTCACGGTCTCCGGACGGGCGCGCGTGGTGTCCTCCGTCACGTACATGGGCGGCACATCGAGGCTGAGCGAATATTTCACCGCGCGCTCGGTGGTGCGCAGCAGAAAATCCAAGGACCAATCCTCCGCGTACTGACGAATGGAGCTTGAGCCCAGGAACATGGCGGATTCAATCTCCACGCCCGTGGCCTGCGAGATGTCGGCAATGGGCTGAAGGTCCGCTTCCAGGGTGCGCGCGGCGAAGTTGGGGCGGATGCGCAGTTTGGCGCTCGCAATCTCCTGCACCAGCCGCAGGACGTCGGCCTTGGCGCGCGGCGTGGCGGCGGGTAGCCCCAAATCCGCCGAGTCGATGCCCAGCGCCTCCATCAAGTGGAGAATGCGCAGCTTCTTCTCGATAGGAGGGTCGAGGACGGAGGGCGATTGCAAGCCGTCGCGCAGCGTTTCATCGTCCAGGCGGGGTGCGGACGCGAAGATCCATTCCGGGCCCTCCGCCCGGTTCCAGTCGTAAATGAGGTCGCTTGCTGAACTCATGGGAGTGATCCCGCGGCCGGCGATTCGCAGGAAGTGCAGAACGAGGGTTGGTTTATCGGATCAGCGGATCACCCGATTTTGCAGACGCGCCGCCAATGGCGCTACTACGACTTGGACTTCTTGCCGAAGAAATCGCCCCAAAGAGTCACAGGGCGGACTTGAAATTTCTGCCCGGCGGTGGAATTGTCCTCCGAAACCGGGCGGTAGATCGTGTGGCAACGCTCGCAGCGATAGACCTCGGCATTCTTGCCGAATTCCTTCAGCGCCGCTTCCTCTTCCTCGCTGAATGCCAGCCGCAGGGGGTGATAGTAGTACCAGCGCTTCAAGTGCCCGACGCACATCTCGCCCTTGGCGTCTTTTTCATCGCAGGCGCGCTGCCCGGGTTTCTTCTCTTTGACCTTTAAGGTTATCGTGCCCACTCAGCCTCTCGCGAATTCGGATTTTGTTGTTGAATCTTGAGCCTGAAATCTTAAATGCCGCCGTTCAGCCGCTTGCAACCCTCTGTCAGGCACTCCGCTTCGAAAATCAGCAGCATTGTACTTGAAACGGTTTGCAAATTGTAGGGGCAACCCTGGTGGTTGCCCTGGACGGCCACGAGGGCCGCCCCAACGTGCCGATTGGCCATGCCAAAAACCTACTCTGCATATTCCACGTTTACGAGGCACAACCCCTGCGCAGGCGCGGTGGGCCCGGCGCATGACCTGTCGCGCGCCGCGAGAATATCCGAAATATCCTCGGGCGCGCGCTTGCCGCCGCCCACCTCCAACAAAGTTCCCACGATGTTGCGCACCATGTAACGAAGGAATCCTTTTCCGGTTACTTCATAAATCAAGATGGACGACATCGGCCGCCACAGAATCCGCGACCGGAATATGCGGCGCACACACGATTTCTCATCGCCATCCTCATTTTCATCCGCAGCCGCGAATGAAGTGAAGTCGTGCTCGCCCTCCAGAAGCTGCGCCGCCACCGTCATTCGCGCACGGTCGAGAGGATAAGGATGATGGCAAACGTATCGGCACAAGAGCGGCGAGCAGACCGCCGCGGTGGCGATTCGATATCGATAGGTCTTGCGCAGAACGTGGTAGCGAGCGTGAAAATCCGCCGGCACTTCCTCCGCCCGCTTGATTCGCACGGTGGGCGGCAGCAAATCATTCAGGGCTTTGAGGAAGTTCGCGCAGGGAATGCTGGACTCAGTGTGAAAATTTGCGACTTGATGCTCCGCGTGCACACCCGCGTCGGTGCGTCCCGAGCCGCAGACGGAAGTGGGCGCGCCCGTCAGCTTCCTGAGTGCATCCTCCAGGCACCCTTGAATGGTCGGCGCGCCGGGCTGGCGCTGCCACCCGCGGAAGTCCGTTCCGTCATAGGCGAGGATGAGCCGAATGTTGCGCACGGCGGCTCCATTCTACCAAGGTCGCAGTTCAACCAAAATCCCGCCCGCCCTGGCCGTCCCAAAGTTGTCGCAATCGCCCACGGATGATAAACTTCCATTCGCCGCTGTTGACCAAAGGGTCACCAAGCCCGTGTTATTCCGAGTCTTCGGGATTCGGAACTGCCCGGCAACCGCGGCAATGCCGGAAGCGTGAGCGCTTCGCGGGCTCCCGTTTCCAACCCGCTTGGTTTTGATCGAAAACTGCCTGCCACCTCTCGCAGGTATCTTCAATCCGGGTCGAAGCCACCGACGGATGACGGCCGGTGAAACTTTGCATCCAATCATTGCGTAATACCCGCAAGAAGAGATGATTACAGAAGCTTACCGCCTAAAGGGAGAAGGACATTCCATGATGCCTTACCGTCTGCGTTTCGCCGCTTTGATGTTTGTTGCCAGCATTTTCCTGAGCG
>JASHTZ010000488.1 GCA_030040295.1 Terriglobia bacterium
TTCCACAAGGAAGGCCAGCAAGGCGGCGAAGGACGCATCGGCGATCCACCGTTGCGCGGAAAGACGCCGTCGAATCTTCCAAGTGAACCAACCGAGTGCCGCCATCAGCCAGACCCAAGAAGCAAGACAGGGCAGTCCGCGTTCCGCGCCGAATTGCAGGAAATCATCGTGCAGGTGGTTGTGATATCCAGGCTCGGGGGATTTTCCCGGCGGCAGGTAGAGATCGTAAACCTCTACAATATTATTCGGACCGACTCCTAACCATGGATGCGCCTGGATCATCTTGATCGACACGCCCCACATCTCGAGGCGAATGGATAGCGCGGGTTCCTGCCTGGGGTGCAGGGCAAGATGAATTCGCTCGCGAATCAGGTGAGGCGATCCCAGATAGCCCACGGCCAGCACGATTGGCAATGCCCAAAGAACTTTGGGTTTCCAGCAGGCCACAAGGTAAATTCCCGCCAGGAAACATCCCAGCCACACACTGCGAGTAAAGTTGAGAACGATTGAGATTACGACAAAGGCGAACACGGCCCACCATAGGGGTGAAACTCGAAAATCGAAACCGGAAATCCGGCTCCCCGGCCCGGCATTTCCAATTTCCCGGGGAGGAACTCCATCCTTCGAAAGCAACAAGAAGGCTGCCAGAAAGACGAAAATGAGCATCTGCTGTCCGCCGAAGTTCATCCAGTGCCCCATGAATCCCTCGATGCGCGCGGACGTAAGGTAATGGTAGACCTGGCCGGGGTATTGCGCGCGCACTTGGCGATACTGGATAACGAACTGCACGATCGAGACCAGGCTGGTCACCAAGGAGACGGCAAACAGGCCTTCCAAGAGGCGTCGCAAATGCCTGGCACTGACGATGAGATTTATCGCCAGTAGCCATATAAGAAACAGAACGAGCTTTCGGACGGCAAACCACGCCACTGTTGGATTCGTCGCGGCAAAACTCGAAGCCAATGAAAGCAGACAAAAGAGAGCAAGAGGAGTTTTTACCGGCAAGAATGCGATGCGAGGCCGCAAGCGCAGCAGGTGAACAGTATAGAGAATCCCCGCCCCGGCTAGGCATGCCTGGGAAGCGGCAATGGAGATTTGCAGAGTAAGAACGAAAAGGGTGAATAAAACCGCAGCCCATCGCGCAACTGGAGGCTTTGGCAATTCGCCGCACGTTTGTTCCAGGATGGCGTCGACACTCATCACAAGGACTCTGTGACTGTATTGGAATCCAGACAGGAAAACAAGGGTGGAAGCCGGGCTCGGTCGACCCTCTTTGCCGGCAATGCAGCGTGAGCACCGCAGCTCAGGGAGTGAAAAAACCTGGGTTCGATCTGATCGCAATCTCCCTTTTCAACGCCCGTCTTATGCCCGCGATGATGTCGCCGGCCAGGAGCCCGATCAACGTCGGCGCAGTCAAAATGACATTGCGATTGTATGCGAGTGCCTGCGCGATATGACCGTGAAAGAATGCGGCCAGGGCCCGAGTGCTGCCACAGGCCGGGCAAGCGCTGAGACCAAACAAGTGTTTCCACACGCAAATGTCCGGGCCCAGCGCAAAAGCCTCAGGAGGGAGCACCACAAAAGCCACCAGGGCAAGTGTCAATACCACCCACCGGGGAATTCCCGCGCAAAAAGGTTTCATGAATACCTACATGCGAAGAAGTCTGCCGTTGGAGTCGGGCAGGCGATTCAACCCGATTAGGATTGCATCAACGAGCGTCCAGATTCCGCATCCGCCGAGTGTGAAGAGTTTCAATAAACCCAAACCGACTTGGCCTAAGTAGAAGCGGTCGACGCCCAACCAGCCCAGATAGAACGAGAGCAATACAGCAACCACCCATTCCTTATCGCTGGCCGGACTCGGGTTGACGTACTTTAGAGGCCGGCCCTGGGCATCGGGGATTTTCTTGAAGATGATGAGGAACTTATCGATGATGGCCCAAATCCCACAGCCACCGAGAGTGCATAGTTTCAAGATTCCCAAACCCGTGTAGCCAAGGTAAAAGCGATCAACGCCGAAGACTCCCAAAAACATGGAGAGCACGGTGGCCGTGCCCAGATCTTTGTCACTCAAGGCGACCATGCCGGCGCCGCATTGTGGGCAAACAGAGGCGCCCGCGGGCATTTCCTTTCCGCAGTTGGAGCAATAGCGTGAGCCCTCGAGCGGACGCTGGCCACAGGCCACGCAGAACTCAGCATTATCGGTAAGTTGGCGTGCACAATTCCGGCAAAACATGTTGATCCCTCTGGAGCAGTTGTTTTCGACACCGTTTCCGTACTTATAGTGGCTCGGGCAGGAAAAGTAAATGGGTTTGATGGAACGCGTACTTGAGGAAACAAACGTTCAATCTGCTGGAATCCCCTTTTCCATCTGGCCGCGATGGCACCGCCATTCGTGCACCAAGGGTGTGATTTACTCCTTGACCATGATTTCAATGGGCGCGGTCAGGGCAAGAGTGCCCCAGGCAATGTTCAGCATGGCCTTGTGGATGTTGTCCTTGGGATACGTCAGGTCAATCGTGAGCTTCTCCGTCTTGGAAGCGGCCTTCGCCTCGGACAGAGGAACTTGGAAAGAGATCGGAGCTTTGTCGATATTGAACGCGTCAATGTGGGCAGCACGCACCTTGGCCGGATCGATGAAAGCGAGATACCACGTCGCTCCGTCGTCCGAGCGGCGCAAGCCGAGGTAATAGTAGCCCGGGGGAACAGCTTTGCCGGAGATTTTCAAGGGGAGGAAAGTATCGAGCGTGGTCCAGAAATTGCTCCCCAACCGCCAAACCTTCCCTTTGGTCATGGCGTCGAATTTCGCCGGGTCTTCGTAAACGCTTTTCCACACGGGGCGACCGTAGTCGATGGCGAATTCTCCGGCGCCGCCGTGCTGGGCAGAATTCCAATAAAGAATTCGGGCCGAAGCGCGGTCATCCGGCTCGCCGCCCTCGGCCGAAATATTGGGTTTGGACTGTTGTGCCAGCGCAGGGATGACCGATAAAAGCACACAAATCCCCAGGGCAGTTCGAATCTTCATGGCGGTCTCCTCACGAGGAATTCTTCCCGGTTAGGCACTAGTTCTAGCACGGGAAAAAGCAACCAGGCGAAGCTTTGGAGGAGCCAGACCTTGCGCTCCCCCAAAATCGGAAATGTCGCTACGCACAGGTGATCTCAGTTGGGCGTCCCCGCGGCGGCGGGAGCCAGAGCCGCCTGTCGGACCATCGCGTCCACATCCGCGGACACGGGCTCCTTTTCGAGGCCCGACTCAACCACCTCACGAATCGTCTTCACATAGTGCAGTTTCAAGCCCTCGAGCATTTCGGGGTTCAGATCCTCATGCACGTTGGGCTCGTTGTCAGCCGGAAGAATTACCTCCACCACTCCTGCGCGCTTGGCCGCCAACACTTTCTCCTTGATGCCGCCTACAGGCAGGACCTGACCGCTCAAGGTAATTTCGCCGGTCATGGCGAGCCGCTGCCTCGAGGGCCGGCGAGTGAGCGCGGAGACAAGGGCGGAAACCATTGTTACTCCGGCTGACGGGCCGTCCTTCGGAATCGCCCCGGAAGGGACGTGGATGTGAATATCCTTCGACTGGAAGAACTCCGGGTCGATTTCGTAATCCACGGCGTGGGTGCGCACCCAGGCCAGCGCCGCCTGCATGGATTCCTGCATAACCTGACCCACGTGGCCGGTCATCGTGAAACCCTTGCTGCCCTTCATGGCATTGGCCTCCACGTAGAGAACGTCGCCGCCCGTGGGAGTCCACGCCAGACCCACCATGACGCCGGGCTGGCGCGTGCGTTCCACGATTTCGGTTTCAAGCCGGAAGTGCGGAATTCCAAGATAATCGCGCAGATTGTCCGCCGTGAGCAGGAGCTTGTCCTTCTTGCCCTCGGCAATTCGCCGCGCCTGTTTGCGGCAGGCAGTGGCGATTTCCCTTTCCAAACTGCGCACGCCGGCCTCGCGCGTGTAGTGCCGGATCATGCTGGCTAGGGCGGGCGTGGTGAACTCGATCTGCTCCGGAGATTTGATTCCGTGTTCAACGACCTGCTTGGGAATCAAATGCCGGATGGCGATTTGGATTTTCTCCTCTTCGCTGTATCCCTGGAGCTCCATCACCTCCATGCGGTCAAGCAATGCCGGGGGTATGGTGTCCAGAATGTTCGCCGTACAAATGAACAGCACCTTGGAAAGATCAAACTGCACGTCCAGGTAATTATCCCGGAAGTGCGAGTTCTGCTCCGGATCAAGCAGCTCCAGCAGGGCAGACGAGGGGTCGCCGCGAAAATCGCGCCCGATTTTGTCCACCTCATCCAGCATGAAGACGGGGTCGCGGGTTTCCGCCCGCCTCACGCCCTGAATCACCTGGCCGGGCAGTGCTCCGATGTAAGTCCGCCGGTGGCCGCGGATTTCCGCCTCATCATGAATTCCGCCCAGCGACATCCTCACGAACTTGCGGTCGAGCGCGCGGGCAATGGATTTCCCCAGAGAGGTTTTTCCCACGCCCGGGGGCCCGACAAAGCACAGGATGGGCCCTTTGAGCTGGGGCTTGAGCTGCAAGACGGCGAGATAGTCGAGGATGCGCTCCTTGAGCTTCTCCAGGTCCCAGTGGTCTTCATCCAGCACCTGCTTTGCCTTGGTAATATCAACGCGGGAATCACTGATCTTGTTCCATGGGAGTACCACCAGCCAATCCAGATAGGTGCGCGTCACGTGGTAATCCGCCGCCGCCGGCGACATTTTTGCGAGACGGCCCAATTCCCGCATGGCCTCTTTCTTGGCTTCTTCGGTCATGCCTGCGGCTTCAATTTTCTTGCGCAGCTCTTCGATCTCCTGCTGTTCGTCTGCCTCACCCAGTTCCTTCTGTATCGCCTTCATTTGCTCGCGCAGGTAATACTCGCGCTGGCTCTGAGTGACCTGGTCCTGGACGTCCGATTGAATTTTGGAGCGCAGTTGGAGCACTTCCACTTCGCGTGCCAGTTGCCGGTTCAGGCGCTCAAGGCGAACCTTCAATTCCAAGCTCTCCAGTAGTTCCTGTTTTTCCACGCTGGAAAGCGAAGGAAGATTGGCGGCAATAAAATCCGAGAGACGGCTGGGATCGTCGATATTCATGACGACCGTCTGCAGATCGTCGGACAGGGTGGGAGAAAGTTGCACGACCTGTTGGAACATCGCCGTGACGCTGCGCACGAGAGCATCGAAATCCGATTCCTTCCCCGTCGGGAAAATGTCCGCCAGAGGCTTTACGCGCGCCCGCAAGAAGGGCTCCATCTGGGTGACTTCCTCAATGGCAATGCGCTGGAGCCCTTCCACGAAGATGAAAAGACTCTGACTGGGCAGCTTGATAACTTTGTGGACGAAAGCCACCGTCCCGATTTGAAAGAGATCAACGGGTTGGGGGTTATCCACTCGCGGATCCCGCTGGGAAATGACCCCAACATATTTCTCTTCTTCCTTCAGATCGTTGATCAACTTCAGGGAGCTGTCGCGTCCCACCGTGAGCGGTAGAATCGCATTCGGGAACAAAACTGTGTCCCGCACCGGGAGGATGGGAAGTGTATTGTAATCGATCGGAGTTTTTTGTTTGGAAGCCATCGTCTGTAACCCTCTTTCTTAAGTTTGCAGCCGACGTGGCCGCTCCGCCAAGGCAAGGCACTCTATCACGTCATTGCTGCAATGTGGTAGGCCCCGCCATGGTTTTTGCCGCGGCGGCTCGGGCGCTGACCTTTAAGATTCTTTAATCTACGGCGCCCTACCTGTAACTAGGTGATTAGATGCGAATGAAGCCGGAAAAGGCACTTGGCGAAAGACCGTTGCTCGCCACGGACGGGGCAAGGTATCTTAGACCCCTGCCCAGCCGCAAGGAGAAAAAAGCATGATCGAAGATCTGATCCACACTATCCACATGAGTCACAAGGTATTCTACGCGCTCTTGTTTGGTTCCCTGATCATCGGCTCCTTACTCATCGGTTTTGGCCTGAACCGACTGCTCAACTTTTGGAGCAATAGGCTCGGTGACGGGTGGGGCAAGGTTTTCTTTTCCCTGCTCAAGTCCCTTTCCATTCCGCTTTTCTTGATTACAGCCCTTTATCTCGGCTTGGAATCGCTGCCTTTACCGCCGCGGTTCGAACATGACGGGTCAAAATTGGTCTTTGCGCTGGTGATTCTGGTCCTGATGTATTTTCCCGCCAAAGTGGCGGTCCTGACATTGCGGCGGATGGGGGAAAAAGATCCCAGGATGTTGCGGGTTACGCAGCCCGCGACATTTGTGGTTCAGATGCTGTTTGCCCTGCTCGGGACCATCATTTTTCTGGACAACATGGGCGTAACCCTTACGGCGGTTTGGACAACCTTGGGGGTAGGCAGCGTGGCGGTGGCTCTAGCCTTGCAAGAAACCTTGAGTAATCTCTTTTCCGGGCTTTACCTGCTTGCGGACCGGCCGGTAAATCCGAACGATTACATCAAATTAGATTCCAGCCAGGAGGGTTATGTGCTGCGAATCGGCTGGCGCTCAACTGTACTGCGGACGCTGGGCAACAACTACGTCATCATTCCCAACTCCACGCTCGCCAAGGCTACGATTACCAACTACTCAGCACCGGAAACTCGCATGTCCTACAGCCTGCCGGTTAGTGTTGCATACGGGACGGACCCCCAGAAAGTCGAGAAGGTTCTGCTGCAGGCTACCCAAGAGGCAATTCAGGACGGCCTGCAAGGCTTGCTGCCCCAGCCGGCGCCCTCCGTGTCTCTTATCCCGGGGTTTGGTGATTCTTCACTGAATTTCTCACTCAACTTGCAAGTGGGGCAGTTTACGGATCAATACCCCGTGCAGAGTGATTTGCGAAAGCGCATCATCAAGAAGTTCCAGGAGGCGGGAATCAATATGCCATTTCCCACGCGCACGCTGGTGCTCGACAAGACGACTCAGGAACTTCTGAGCGCCAACTCCCAAGCGTAGGCAGAGCTCACGTGCTCACCCTTCTTCAACAGGCCGAGAACCGGCTGTAACCACCTTTTTTCAGTATGTTGGCAGCTTCTAGAAGGTAGCCTTGGGAATCTTCATTCGTCTGCAACCTCTATGTTGGTGAGGAAATCGCGCCAAGTTGTATCGTGCGAAACCAATCCCCGGGATTCGTCACCACTCGCGCCCCACCGTAAAGCCGCACATGGACTTTCGTTGACACCCTCTGGAGCGTCCGCTATAGTGAAACCGGGGCACTGGAGAGCCCCTTCCTCCGACTCCTAAACTTTTCTCGCGGTTTGGACGGTGTTTTCCTACCTGATAAAGGGTGGGTTCGAAAGGTCATGAATCTCCCCATCTCGCTAACCCTTCTTCGCATCTTCTTTATCCCCCTTGTGGTGGTTCTACTGCTCACGAAGGGCGGGAACATGGACTTGTGGGCGGTATTGGTTTTTCTGCTTGCCGCCGTCACGGACCTGTTGGACGGAATGTTGGCGCGCAAACGCCGTCAGATCACTACGCTGGGAATTCTACTCGACCCGATTGCTGACAAACTCCTTATCTCTTCCGCTTTCATTTCTCTCGTGGAACTGCACCTCGTTCCCGCCTG
>JASHTZ010000489.1 GCA_030040295.1 Terriglobia bacterium
GACAACGTGGGCGACTGGTATGCGGGCGCGTGGCTGCCGAATGACCTTAATCCCATCCGCGAACACGCGCGGCAAAAGGGCCTGCTCTTCGGGTTGTGGGTCGAAATCGAGAGCATCGGCAGCGCCTCAAGGCTGCGCCAACAGCATCCTGACTGGGTTTTGACGCGCGACGGCAAACCTGTCGCGAATGGACGCCAGCTCGACGTCTCAAATCCGGTTGTGGCCGCGTGGATGGAGTCGGAGATCGCCCGCATCATCAGGAAGTATGACTTGGATCTCTTTCGCCTCGATTACAACACCTCGGTGGAGGCGGGCGGAAACCGAATGCGCGACGGCTTTCTGGAAAATACCGAGTGGCGCCATGTGGAAGCCCTTTATGCCATGTTCGACCGCCTGCACCGCCAGTTCCCCCATGTGATCTTCCAGAATTGTGCCGGGGGCGGGGGAAGACTCGACCTGGGAATCATGGGGCGCTTTCAGGACACGGAAATTTCCGACTGGATGCGCGCACCGCGAAGTTTTAAGATTGTAAATGGTTTGACCTGGATATTACCTCCTGAGATTCTGTTGCGAAGTTTTGGAACGGAGACTGGCGGCGTGCCGTCGGACGCGGACTTAGTCACTCAACTGCGCGCCACCACCATGGTTCTGCCCATCTTTCGTGGTTTGAGCCCTTCCTTTGAGGAGTTCAATCCTCTCCTTAAGGAAGAGACTCTGCGGCAAGTAAATCTTTACAAGCAGGTGATTCGGCCGATTTTGAAGGATTGCCGCGTTTACCATCACACCCCCATTACGCCCATGCTGGAGTCGAGCCCCTGGATGGTGCTGGAATATGCGGCACCGGATTCGCTGGCGGATTTGGGCTGGGTGTTTCGAACTTCCGAATCGGGCGACGCCACGTATTGGTTCAAGCCGCGCGGGCTAGACCTTTCCAGAACCTACAAGGTCACCTTTTCGAACAGCAGTCAAACGATTACCATCCCGGGAGATCGCCTGATGCAGGCGGGAGTTCCCGTACGCCTGGAGAGCGATCTGACGTCAGAGTTGCTGATTTTCCGCGCGCAGTAAATCGCTTTCGCCCCAGCCTCAAGCGCGGCGCGCCGGTCCGGCCCACGTCGCCAATTCATTGATGAGGGGTGAGCTCTTCAAGTCCTTTTCCCACTGCCGGCAGAGATAAGCGATGCTCGCTCTCAACGCAGGAAGCGGATTCGCGCCGGGCGTCATGGCCGCGACTTCCTCCCTCAGCCAGTCCAACAGTTTTTCCAAATTCGCAAATCGGCCTTGCGCGATGACCTCACGAAGCTGCGGGACTGTTTTGCGCTCGAACTCCTGCTTGCGGCCGATGTCGATCAGGTCGGGCAGCAGCAGACCCGGCTCGCCGAGATGCAAGTCCACGCGGGCCAATAATTCCTGGTATACGGCGCGCGCCAGGGTCTCCACGCGTTCCGTCAAATCGCGCATCAATTCCTTTCCGCGTAATTTCGGCGTATTACCCTCCGGCACGAGCTGGCAATAGAATTTCAATTTGGGTTCTGTACCCGAAGGCCGGACAGTAACGATGCACCCTTCAAGGAAAAACTGGAGCACGTTGCGCGAGAGCTGATCAGTGGTGCTCAGCAACTTGCCGAAAGCGTCTTCGTTCCAGTAGTCCACCACTCTCTGGACAGCGCGGCCGCCCAGGGTATTGGGCAGCGACGAGCGAAGTGAGGCCACGATGCGGTCGCGCTGGATTCCCCCATCGGCGCCGGTCATTACAATCGAGCGGCCGGTGTCCGCATACCCGCCGAGCTTCTCCAGGATCTCGATGTAGTAATCCAGTAGGTTTCTCCCCTCCAGCCACACCTTTTGATAGAGCGCTGCCAGAAACATGCAGGCCGGCGCGGAATCCTTGTCGCGAATGGTAGAGGTGAGCATCAATCCATGCGCTTCTTCCGTCGCCAGCACCAGTGATTCCGGCCGTGTGCAGACATTGCCCCATCTTCCGCGCTGGTCGAGAACTTTGAGGACGTTGGCCATGTACTTGAAGCCCACGAGCAGGTCGTCAACAATCCATGAGTCGCCCGCCGTGGCGGCAATCTGCCCCAGGATTTTCGTGGTCACCAGTGTTTCAATCACCAATCCCCGGCGCCGGGGGCCGCCCATGTCGAGCATCAGGTAGTAGCAGATCAGCGTGGCGATCTTGTTTCCATCAAAGTGGTACCAGGAACCGTCTGCCAGACGAACTTCCAAGCCTACGCGGTCTGCGTCGGGATCGCTCGAGAGCACGACCCCCGAGCCCACCGATTCCGCAAACTGCGTGGCTGGGACAGTGGATTCAGAGACCTCGGGATTCGGCGCCTTGAAAGGAATGGGAGCGAAGGTTCCGTCCGGACCTTGGTAGGGCGGCGACAAGATGGGAAAGCCCAGCTTCTTCATGACGGCCCCGGCCGAGCGCAAGCCACATCCGCACAACGGAGTGTAGACGACAGGAATATTCGGCCGGGGAGTGAAGATCCGGCCGTAAAGGCGCACATATTCATCCACGTACTGCTGGTTCAGCTCCTCCGGTATTTTGCGGATCAGGCCGCTTTTATGCGCTTCCGCGAAAGGGATACGACGAACATCGGTGACATTGTCCATGGCATCGGCCAGGATCTGATCGTTGGGGGGAATTGGCTGGCCGCCGTACTCGTCATAAACCTTGATTCCGTTATCGTCCGGAGGATTGTGCGAAGCGGAGATGTTGATGCCTCCCTGCGCGCGGAGTTTGCGGACAATAAACGAAAGCTCCGGAGTGCTGAGAAGCGATTGGTCCGCTTCCGGCTCGGCGAGGAATGAAATTACCCCGTTACCCGCGTATATCTCACAGGCAAGTTTGGCGATCGACCTCGAGGAGGTTCCAATCAAAGGGTGGGAACTTCCCAAAAAGTGGTAGACGCCCGCAAAGTCATTAAATACGCGAACGTCATTGGCCACGATGACGGAAATCTTCGCGCCGGGAAATGCCGAAGCAAGGAAATTGCAATGGCCCTGCACGGTCATGGCCACGGTGGAGGGGTTAAAGCGATTCGAACCATAGCCAACCCGCCCGCGCCGTCCCCCGGTGCCGAAGGGCAAGACTTGCCAGAAAGCGTCAAAAAGCAGAGGCACGTGCTGGTCTTCCAAATGGCGCGCAAGGATCTGCGGGAACGCCATGGGCGCCAGGCCCTCAAGCCATACCTGTAATCGGACCGCGGCCGCCTTGCCCCGTTCGCCATAACGCTCGATCAAACGGTTGGAGATTTTTGCCAACACCGCAAGATCCGCCATGGGCATCGCCTCGAACAATGGATTTGAAAGACAATTCTAATACGAACACGCGCTCTCGCGGGGTTCTGTGCACGGGAGGCGGGGAAAGCGCATCCGCGGAAAAACTTTTTGACATTTTGAGTTTTGGAAATAGACTGTGGCCATCTCGACATTGAGGAGACTTTGGTATGCCGGGAACAATCGAAGTGGTGATTGGCCCCATGCGCAGCAACAAAACCGCTGAGCTGATCCGGCGCGTCGCCATGCGCGAGGAGTACGCGCGTCAGTCCGTTATTTTGTTCAAGCCCAAAGACGACACCAAGAGCGCGCAGGGCGTGGTGCAGAGCCGCAACCAGCTCAGCCATCGGCAGATGGATGCTGTGGAGTTTGATTCTCAAAACCCCTGGGAAATGTTTACATTCATCGGTGAGCGAGAGCGAATCATCGGTAAGCCGGTGAACTGCGTGGCCATTGACGAAGGCCAGTTTGTGAACGAGCTGTTTGATTGCTCGCGCGCGCTGCTCGATCGGGGCTATGACGTGATTGCCGCCGGCCTGGATCTGAATTTCCGCGGCCAGCCGTTTGGCGACATGCTGGCGCTCGGGTGGCTGGTGAATGCCTACGGCGGAAACGTGACATGGTGCATCGCCTACTGTGAGTGCGGGGCGCGGGCATTTTTCTCGCAGCGCCTCATCAATGGCCAGCCTGCTTCCTACGAAAGCCCCACGCTGATGGCCGGCGATTCATACCGGCCGCGCTGCGCCCAGCACTTCGTTCTTCCCGGAAGACCCAAGCGCGGAAATCTTCCGGGCAGCGACGAGCAGGCCTGAAGCCGGAGGAAAAATGCCAAAACAACCCCGAGTTGCAGTGGTGGGAAGCGCCAACGTTGATTTGATCACTTTCAACGACACGTTTCCCCGTGCCGGCGAAACGATTTTCGGAAAAAAATTTGACCTGGGCTTCGGTGGGAAGGGCGCGAACCAGGCTGTGGCGGCGCGCCGCTGCGGCGCTTCCGTTGCCATGGTCGCCAAGGTGGGCGGTGATTTGTTTGGTCCGGCCACCATCAAGAATTTTGAGTCCCTGGGCATTGAGGCCAGTCATGTGCGGATCGCGGATGGAGTCTCCACCGGCGTCGCGCCGATTTTTGTCGACCCGACGGGACAGAATCGCAT
>JASHTZ010000490.1 GCA_030040295.1 Terriglobia bacterium
ATCGGACTGCATTGGGGGGTCAAGGGCTAGATTTTCAGGCGGGATGGCCGGGCAGACCGCCTTTTGCTATTCCCTTCTTATTTCTTCAGCCTTTCCAGCCGCCGCAGTGCTTCGTCCAGCGTGGCTTCCTTTTTGCAATAGGCGAAGCGCACCTGCTGCGCGCCGCTTGCGGGGTCACGGTAGAAACTGCTTCCAGGCACCACGCCTACGCCGATTTCGCGCACCAGGTAGCGCGCAAATTCCACGTCATTGTGAAATCCGAAGGCGGAAATATCCGTCATGATGTAATACGCTCCGTGGGGGCGGAAGCAGCGGAACCCGGCCTGTTCGAGCCCCGCCAGCATGCGGTCGCGGCGCGTTTGGTAATTCACGCCAAGCTGGTGGTAATAGCTCTCGGGAAGCCGCAGAGCAGTGGCGCCGGCTTGCTGCAGGGGCGCGGCGGCCCCTACGGTGAGGAAGTCGTGCATCTTGCGGATGGCGTTGGTCACTTCCGGCGGCGCAATGGCGTAACCTACGCGCCAGCCGGTAACGCTGTAGGTCTTTGACATGGCATTGATGGTGATCGTGCGCTCACGCATTCCCGGCAGGGTCATTAGCGAAACGTGCCGAAAGCCGTCGTATACCAAAAATTGATAAATCTCGTCGGTGATAGCGTATGCGCCGGTGCGGTGGCACTGCTCTGCGATCAACGCAAGTTCGGCGAGCGTGAAAACCTTGCCCGTCGGATTATTGGGCGTGTTCAGAATAATGGCGCGCGTGCGGTCGGTGAAAGCCGCAGCAAGCTCCTGTGGATCGATGGTCCAATCGGGCGGATGGAGACGCACGTGGCGGGTTGTGGCGCCGCAGATGATAGCATCCGGCCCATAATTTTCATAAAAGGGCTCGAAAACCACCACCTCATCGCCGGGGTCGATGATGGCGAGCAGCGAGGCGATCATGGTCTCCGTGGCGCCGCAGCAAACCGTCAACTCGCGCTCGGGGTCGATCGCGAGTCCCGTGTCGCGCTCGAAGCGCCCGGCGACGGCGCGGCGGAATTCACGCGCCCCCCAGGTGATCTCGTACTGGTTGATGTCCGCGCGAATCGCGGCGACCGCGGCCTCCTTCACCTCCTCGGGGGCGGCGAAATCCGGGAAGCCTTGCGCAAGGTTCACGGCATTGTGTTCAATCGCCAGGCGCGTCATCTCGCGAATCACCGATTCGGTGAATTTCTGCGCCTTTTGGGAAACGGGGGAGCGGCGCTCCGCCAGGCTTGTGGCCATGGAGATCTTCTCGCTCATGCCTTCACCTCAATTTTGGGGGGGCAGACCGCGGCGACGGTGCGGAAGCGAGGCTGTTACCTCGCATCGCAGCAACTCCGCCCGAGGGCGCCGCTGACTGCATCTGCGCACAAGTGGCAAAGTGCGGCGAGCCGCTCAGAAGCTGGCGGTAAATCCCCGCGTCACGCAGCACCAGTTCAACATAAGTTCGCGTGGCGGGAATGGGAATGCTCTCGAGGAAAACTCCATCATCGTGGAAGTCGTACTTTTTTTCCCAATCCTTCACACGGAAATCGCCGGCATTGTAGGCAGCAAGGGCAAGCTCCACCTTTCCATCGAATTCCTTCAACAGCGCCGCGAGATATGCGCACCCCACCTGCACATTGTAGTTGGGATCGAAGAGGCGGCGCCCGGCGATGCGCGTTCGCGACGGACGGCTGCTGTGCGCGGCCGTTTCCGGCAGAATCTGCATCAACCCGCGAGCATTGGCGGGGGACAGGGCGCGCGCGCTGAACGCCGATTCCTGCCGCACCAGCCCCATGACCAGATACGGGTCAAGATTGTTCAGCCGCGCCTGTTCCTGAATGAGTTTCTGAAAGGGATCGGGGTAAAGAAAATCCCAAATTTCCCCGGGGAGGCCGGAGAATTCCATCTGGGCGTACGCGGGCACAGCCCTGAGCGCCGCAAACAAAGCTCCGGCGGCGTTCTTCTCCCCGGCGTAAGCTTCCGCGAGCAGCAAGCGCAGCTCGGGAGGAGGATTGTCCTCCGTCAGCTCGCCCTTCAGGTAATCTTCCTCCAGGTTGGCCAATCCGAGGGCGCGAAGAATCAAGGCGGGCCGCGTAACGTCGCTGGGTGTGGTGTCAAGACATGCAAAGCCTGGCGGAACCGCTGCACGCACCAACACGGGCAGCAGGGCGGCGGCAAGAGGCGCGGCGGGGGCATCGTTTGAGGCTGCGGCGCTTCCGGGCTTGGGGTGAATCGCCGCCAGGCGCGTGGAAGCCTCGGCGGCGTAATAGCTGTGCGCGAAGCGATTGCAAAGCAACGCGTAGAGCCCTTGCGCGTCGGCCGATGCCCCCTGCTGCTCCTCGATTTGGGCCAGCCAGAAGAGCGCCGCGGGCGCACGCGGAGAATCCGGAAACGCCTTTAGGTAATCGCTGATTGTAGTGGCAGCGTTGGGATCACCCAGCAGGTAGTCGCACCACGCCAGGCGCCAGCCGTCGTCGCGCAAGTGGGGGCTTTGCGGAAACAGCTCAGCGAGACGGCGGTAAGCGTGTGCCGCCGCCTGCCAATTAAGCTGGCGATAATAATAAATTCCTGCCGCTGAGAGCGCGTCGGCATAGGCGGAAGACGATGCGTAGGACGCATCCAGTTTGGCCAGCTCCTGGGTAATGCCCGAATCGTCGGACTGCTGGGCATGCACCTGCACCAGCAGAGCCAATCGCTTCGCTTCCAAATCGGGCGCATCGAAATGTACGAACAAAGCCTGCAACGCATCTGCGCTGCGGTGCAGTCGGATCAGGCATTCCGCCTCTCCCAATCGCCAGCGTGGTGCAAGGACATGGCCGGGATGGTCACGCAGCAGCACGTTGTATTCCTTCAGGGCATCGACGTAAAGACCCGCTTTTGACAGCGCCTCGGCGCGCGTGGTGCGAAGCTCGTTATCGGGGGCCGGATATTTGGAGCCCAACTCTGTACGCAAATCCGCAAGCTCCTCCCCCGCCGCTTTGGCCTCGGTGGAGGCAGGAAACTTATAATAAATATTCTGAAAGTCAGCGGCGGCCTCGCCCAGGCGGTGGACGACCCGCTCAGCGCGTGCCAGTTTAAAGGTGAGCACCG
This sequence comes from Terriglobia bacterium, assembly GCA_030040295.1. Lineage (GTDB taxonomy): Bacteria > Acidobacteriota > Terriglobia > UBA7540 > UBA7540 > Bog-366. The sequence continues at coordinate 3,093 of JASHTZ010000490.1, forward strand.
GGCTCTCCCGCGTCTCAGGAGCCGCCGTCAGGGCGTTGATGGCCTGTTGAGTCTGCCGGCTCTCCAGCAGCGCGTCCGCAAGTAAAACGAGGGCTTGATAGCGCAATGGGCTTTCAGGGAAGCGGCCGGCAAAATTCTCAAGCGCTTTCGCTGCTTCCTGCTGCCGGCCGGCCTTCTCCAGCGCCGAGGCCTGGTCGAAGACCGCGTAATCGGTTAATGAAAACCCGGTTCTTGCCGATTCACCGAGGTCGTTCGCCGCGTCAGCGTAACTCTGCGCCTGAAATTCCTGGTATCCCAACAGGAACCAGGCCCATCCGCTCCAAATGGGATCGGTCTGCGATTTGGCGTAGCTTCGCAGGCGTGGCCAATTGAGGCGAGGCGAAGTACCGGCAGCCAGATCGCGAAGGCTTGAGGGAACCAGATCCCCGGCGCGCGCTGGACCGCACACGAGGGGGAAGCAAGCGCACAAGCACAGGATTCGAAACAACGGTTTGCCCGGAACACTCACGCGGAAGGTCCTGGATATTCCGTCCCCAGAACCGAAGGGTCGTTTGCCGCCAGGGTTTTCACCAGCTCATCGTGGAAATAGTCAACCTGTTTGCTGAGGATCTTGCCGAAACGCTTTTCGAAAGTCTGGCGGCTGCGGTCGATATCGGACTTGAGCCGCTTATAGACGTCCCGATTCTTGCGTCCGTCGGCCACTTTGGCTTTGTTGTAGAGCTCGATTTCAGAGACTAGAAGTTTGGCGAATCGCTTCGCGTCCTTATGAACTTTTTGGTCGGCCTCACTAAGCTGCGCCACGTCGATACCCGCAGGAGCAGGTGGCGCGGCCACGGCGACCGGCGGAGGGGGAGCAACCTCCTCAACTGCGGCGGGTGGAGGCTCGACCTCGAGGGGAATGTCAATTGCACCCGGCGCAGCAGGCGGAGCTTCAAGCACCACCTCAATGGGAGGCAGAGGCGGTTCGGGTGGCGGGGGTTCGGCGGCCTCAGCATGCGCTTCCATTACCGCTCGTTCGACTCTTGACTCTGGTACGGGCGGCTCTTCGTGTTGAACTTCCTCGGGCGCTGCTTCGGCGGCGGGGGCCTCCGCCTCTTCCGCTTCGGGAACATTCTCCGCCACCTCTTCGGCGGAGAAGCCGCCGCTCAGGGCGATGAGGCGATCAATCTGCGCGCCGCTGAATTCCGCCAGAATTTTTAGGGCGTTGACGGGGAGCGATTCACCCTTTTCGCCGGGATCGGCATAGAAAATGGCGGAGACGGACCCGGCAGAGCGAACCGGCAGCAGCAGAATGTGAACCTTCGGTCCGGGTTTGAGCTTATCCAGCACATTGCGGTTTTTCTTGAGAGTCGCGGCGCTGGCGTCCACATGCCCGGCCGTCTCGCAAACCTGCTTGAAGGGGCTCTCTTGACCGAGCGGGATGATGAGGGCGTGCAAAACCTTGTCGGTTAGCGCCGGACCGAATCCATGGGCGGAAGCGCCCCAAGCCGCTTTGCCCCGCACGTCAAAAACCGCGGCACGCACACCCAACTGCGCAGCCTCTTGCGTGAGCGCTTCCAACACTTGCTCGGGAATCGTGCTGGTGACGATGTTGCGGACGGCGCTCAGGACTCCTTCCAGCACGGTTTCCGGCGGAATCTGCGCTGCAGCGGCTTCTTCGGCAGCCTTGGTGGCCGCGGCCTCAGCGGCCCGGGCAGCCTGCTCAGCCGCCTTGGCTTCACCAAGCTCCGTGGCGCGGGCAGCGGCTTCTTCGGCAGCTTTGGCGGCGGCCTGTTCGGCGGCGCGCGCAACCTCCTCCCATTGCCGGGCAGCTTCCTGTTCGGCCTGCTCGTGGAGTTGGCGCAATTCCGTCAGCTCCGCGCTGAGCTTCTCGAAGCGCTCGGCCTGCGCGCGCAGATCCTGCTCAACCCGCTGGCGCGCCTCCTGAATGGAATCAGCAAGCGTAGAAAGTTGTGTCTCGGCCAAGATGGAACACCTCACTGGGATCAGCGTCGCCTCATTATGAATCAAGCCGCGGGGCGTGTGCAACGGGATTATCAAGTGTAATCATCACAAAATGTGAAGGCGTTTTTTTCTTGGGGATTCTTAATTCGACTGTTCACTTCTTTCACCCTATGTCTTCCCATCGACAAAACGCGTTGGTTCGCACGAAAAGGGGTTGCTGAGCGTCGTCATCAACGGGGTCGGGTTGGGTCTGGTAACGGAACTGGCAGCTCGGGAGGATTCATATGATGACAGTCTCAAAACCTTGTGATCACGTCTTGACTTTCGTCCGGCGACAGTTGACCTGGCGAACTCCATGGCGGTCTTGTTGTCTTCTGGCTTGCCTCGCAGTCATCGGAGGAACGGTCTTGCTGGCAGCTCCCGCCCAAGATCCTGCCGGCGCCGGCCCGATTGCGGAAGTGAACGTCGACGCCCAGACTTTGGGCCGCGAAATTCCCCGTGATTTTGTCGGCTTCAGCCTGGAGGTTTCCACCAAGGGCCAGGGCTTGACTTCGTTCCAAGGAGCTAATCCCGGCAATTCCGGCGCGGCGGTCGAACAGCCGGTTTACTCCCTAGGCTACCCCGGCGCTCCCAACCAGGGCTACTTCCAGTTCATGAAGAAGCTTGGACCCGGCGTTCTGCGCCTGGGCGGCAACAGTCAGGACAATTCCTGCTGGGACGCCGCGCACGCGCCCCACCCCGAAGGTTGCGAGGGCGCCATCACAGCGTCAGATCTTGCCTTGTTTTCCCAAGCGGCTTCGGCCAGCGGCTGGAAGCTGATTCTGGGCCTCGACTTGAAGCAGAATTCAGCCCCATGGGCACTGAGCGAGCTCACCGAAGGCGTGAACCGGGAGATCAAACCCGGTGAAATTCTGGGACTCGAAATCGGCAACGAGCCGGACCTCTTTTCCCGCTCTCCCTACCGCCCGAAGACCTACTCCTCCGCCGACCAGGCGAAGGATTTCATGAGCTACGTCGAGGCTTTTCGATCAGACGCGGCGACCAAAAGCTATGGAATTGTCGGACCGGCCACTTGCTGCTCCTGGCGCAATGCTGAGGACCTGGGAATTTTCCTCGACCGCGCGGGCCGCGACTTAAAACTGGTGAGCGTCCACAACTATCCCCTCACCACCTGCCGAGGGCGGACTGTAACGATCGACCAATTGCTCGCGCCTGAACTCATGCAGCGATACGACGAGAGGATGAAGCCGCTCGTTGCTGAGGCAAGCCGCCACAGCCTGCCCATCGCTCTGGCGGAGACCAATTCCGCCTCCTGCGGGGGAATGCCCGGCGTCAGTAATGCGTTTGCCGCAGCCGTTTGGGGGCTCGATTACATGTTCAACACCGCGCAGGACGGCTTCAGCATGATGAATTTCCACAGCAGTTATCGCCCGGGCGGAAGCTCCTATAATCCCGTGGATACTTACGGGAAGAAGGAAACTTCGGGGCATTGGACCTTTCACAATGTGGCCGAGCCGCTCTATTACGCCATCTATCTTTTCTCCGAGCACGCTTCCGGCAACCATTTGCTGAATGCCTCCATCCACACGAGCGCCAATATCCACGCCTATGCGGTAACGCGCTGCGCCGGGTGCGGGGTGAATGTGTTTGTGATCAATGAGGACGCCAAGGCGACCGGTCAGGTGCGCATTCACCTCTCCAATCGCGAGGGCAGCGCCTCCTTGCTGCTGCTCGATGCGCCCTCGCTCAGCGCCCGCGCGGACGAAATCCACCTGGGCGGGGAACAGTTCGATTCGGAGGGCAATTTGCCCGCGTCCCACACCTCCTCGCTCGCGCCCGATGCCCAGGGCGATTACACGTTCGCGCTTCCCAACGCCGGCGCGGCAGTGGTCAGCGTGGCGCAAGGTCAATAGACAGGTACATTCCTGCGAGCATTGCCCCTGCTTGTCTGCTTCCTACGCCGCGAATACGATGGTAGAGTATTTCACAGGGAGTGTTGCCCATGCCCATTACTCTACAACCCGAACACGAGCGGATGATCA
>JASHTZ010000491.1 GCA_030040295.1 Terriglobia bacterium
AGCTGCTTTTGCGCACGATTGGCAAGTCTCTTTTGGGCACGGCGTTCAGCTTTTTCGCGCTGCTTTTCGAGTCTCTTCATTTCTTTCTGGCGTTTTTGGAACGTAATGGCCATCGAGTCTCCTTTTTCCTTAACTACCATACGTACGCCGGGGTGGACATACCCCGTGGTTCAGACAAAAATCCGGAAATTCGCCGACCGCAACGGATGACGGAGTTTTCGCAGCACTTTCGCCTCAATCTGGCGAATGCGCTCACGCGTAACCGCGAAGACTTCGCCGACTTGCTCAAGAGTGCACTCGCTGTCATCGTCGAGGCCAAACCGCAGGCGGATAATAGCTTCCTCGCGAGGAGTGAGCGTCTTCAGCATGGCGGCTATTTGTTCCTTGAGATTAAGATTCATGACCGCCTCGGACGGTGACGCCAGACCTTTATCTTCGATTAAATCTCCCAACGCCGATTCGCCGTCCTCCCCAATGGGCGTCTGCAAGGACACTGGCCGCTGCGAAATCTTCCGGGTGGCCCGCACCTTTTCAACCGTTACCTCCAAGCGTTGGGCAAGTTCTTCCGGGGTGGGCTCGCGGCCTAATTCATGCACCATGGCCTGGCCGGTGTGATTCTGCTTCTGGATGGCTGCGCACATGTGCACCGGCACTCGAATCGTGCGCCCCTTGTCAGCAATGGCACGCGAGACCGCCTGACGAATCCACCACGTGGCGTAGGTCGAGAACTTGTAACCCCGGCGCCAGTCAAATTTGTCAGTTGCCCTCATCAGGCCGATATTCCCTTCCTGGATCAGGTCAAGAAACTCCAGGCCCCGATTCGCGTACTTCTTGGCGAGGGAAACGACCAGGCGAAGGTTCGCCCTGGTCAATTCGTCCCTGGCTCGTTGTTTGTCGGCCTCACCTTGCAGGGTCAAAGCGAGAGATCGTTTTAGATCGGCGAGCCCGACGCCGCTCGCTGTTGCAATCTCATCGAGCCGTGACCGGCAGGAGCGCACCTGCTTGCGCAATGCGGCGGCCTCTCCACGCGTGGCGGCTTGCCGCTCCAGCCGGCCAGAGTCGCGCTCAAGCGCCTTAATCTCCTCAACTGCATGGCGAACCCTCTCAACCAAGCGTTGCTTCTCGAACGGGTGGAACCCAATGGCGCGAGCCTGCCTGGACATCTCGATCCGCGTGCGCGACAACTGGCCACCGGCCCTGCGGCGAGCGCGTTGGCTTGATTGACGCAGGTTATTGAGCCGAGCCAACTGCTTCAACGCCACTTTATAGAGTCTTTCAATTTCAGCGATAATTGCCAGCGTGTGGCGGGTCCTCTTCTCGATGAATTCCGCGGTCAACTCTTCCTCAGTGAATTGGACAACGTCCCGAATTGAGCGCGTTCCGCTCCGCAGATCCTTGCCCACTTCAATGAGCTCTTGGATGACGATCGGAGAGCGCGAGAGCGTTTTGAGCACCAGCGCGTCGCCGCGCTCGATGCGTTTGGCGATCGCCACTTCCTCTTCCCGCTTCAACAGCGGTACCCTGCCCATCTCGTGAAGGTAGAGCCGAACCGGGTCGCTGCTTGCCTCCACAAATTGCGCCGCCGGGTCGATTGCCGCCTCGTCGCGGCCGACGCGCTGCTGTCGTGAGTCGATTTGCACACGCTCGGCGCCGTTGAGCGCTCTGCGTTGTCCCTTGACCTCAGAAGCGTCGTCGCAGATATCCACATTGTGGCGCTCGAAGGTTGAAAACAAACCTTCGAGTTCCTCCGAGGTTTCCACTTCGCCCGGCAGGGCTTCATTCACTTCGTCAAAAAGCACATATCCGCGCTCCTTGCCCAAGTTGACGAGGTTGCGAATCCGATCATCCTGTTCCTGAAGTACAAGCGACAAAGGTTTCTCCCTTGAACGGACGGCGGAAATCAAATTTCCGATTCCGAGGACCTGCCCGTCGATGAATGGAGTCGACGGACGGCGCAATCGAGCGATGGAAGCGCCATCGCAAATGTTCGCCGGTCACACAGCATCTCTTGATGAGGCACGGTAATTTTTCCAATTTACATCGCCGAGTAGTGTCTCGTGGGTATGCCCTTCAGGATGCGACCGGAACCTTGGCCCGGCTAGGACGTTCCAGAACCTCCCGGAGCATTGAGGTGATGGAGGGTTCCAGCATTGGGTCGCGAAAATTCAACGGATCTCTGAGGTTCTGCAACTCGCGGTAATAAAAAAGTGGCGTGGGGTGTTTTCCCTTGAATTTCAGCCTCTTCAAATACTTGCTTTCCTCCTCGGTGACACCCCCACAGAACGGAGCGAGTTCGAGGAATTCCTTAAGCGCCGGCTCTTCCGCACAATCGCCTTCTGGCGGGTTCTCGACAAACGCAAACTTCTTCGGCTCGCCGGGAGACACTCTGCGGTTTAAGACGATTTCCATGCTGAACGTCGCAAGGTCAATGTCCCACGATTCGATCAAGGGATCTAAAAAGGAAGCGCAATTTTCAATCGAAACATTAAAGACATCTGTGTCGAGGAACTCGAGAGTCGCGACGCGCATCTCTTCGTAACTCCGGCCGCTGAGTCTGGCCACTAGGCGAAGCCAGTCATCGCTATCCAATTCTCGTCTGGCAATTCCTTTCACAACGTCCAGAAGCTTCTGCGTGACCAGGAGCTCAAGTTCGCCAAAAGGCTGCTTCTCGAAAACCATCCTTATCTGTTTTTGTTTGCTCGGCGTGAGTTTACGCAGGATCAGTTCCCGAACTTCCTTGAACAGAGGCACAGGATGGGCTTCCAGCTTCCGCTTCAACTCATCGTGGCGCCGCGACTCTGCCAGCTTAACGAGCTCTCCGTTGGGGAGCTTCAAGAACGCTTCGATCTTGGCATAGATATCCGTCCGCTCCGGGGCGGGAGGCGCCTTCCGGCTGGTAAGCAACTGAGAAATATAGGATTCCGTGACCTGGGCTGCGGTTGCAAGGTCCCTTTGCTCAAGTCCTAGCTGTTCCAATCGCTGTCGGATAATGAAAGGTATATCCATGCGAGCCATTCCCTTGGTTAACTCAGGTAGTTCACCGCCGGCGCATGAGCTTGATTATCGCACATTTTTCTTGACCAACAAAGTAAATTCACCTAGTGTGGTTAATGAGAAGAACCTCTCTTAGGATCCCGTCTGTCTTCCGTACTAAGTCTGGTTATCTCGGGCAGCATTTACGGATTGAATGCTGCCTCGTGGCCCCTGGAATTGCGGGGAGACGAAAGGCCCGTCACCAGGTAGACTCGGCATGTATATCCAATATCTGGGTTTCGACACCTCCCCCGGCTTTCGCAACTATGCCTTTCACGTGATTGATCGGCCTCATGAGGCACGGGATTTCACCGTCAAGATCCAATCCGAGGAATTTCGTCCGGATCGGCTGCGTCTTCAAGATGGGCCGGACATCTGTTACGCGCGCTTGGCGGGGGAACTACAAAGGCAAACGCCTGAATCTTATTCTGCAGCGTGCTTGATGATCGGGGAGCGGGACATTACGAACTACCTGGAACAGCACTATCCCAAAAAGCGGTACGACTGAAACCTCCAAGGACCGCAAGGCCTAGATCGAGACCTGCCATCGTGAAGCATCGCGCCGCCACACCGCATGGAACAAATCTTGCAAAATTTGAGGGAACAGGCCCGATAGGCCATCCCAATTCGGAGGAACAAAGGAGCACATGGCTACTAAACTTTACGTAGGTAATTTACCTCATAGCGCGACCGATGCATCGCTCGGCGAGTTTGTTTCCAACGCGGGCTTTCGAGTGGCCTCGGCCGTGGTGGTTCGCGATAAGATGACGGGGACCCCGCGAGGATTCGGTTTTGTCGAGCTTGGCGAAGGCGAAGACGCTCAACGGGCAATCACAGGCTTGAATGGGCAATCCCTCGATGGCCGTGCCTTAACGGTTAACGAGGCTCGACCACAACGCACGGACTTCGGGCGGCCCCGCGGTGGGGGCGGTGGGAGAGATAACTTCCGGCGCCGTCGCGACTATTAGTCTCGGCGTTATCCCGCCGGCCATGGCGCAAAGCGTTAAGCCAGTGGAGTTGAGCCCTGCGACGGTACAGGCTTTCGAGGCCCACAGCGTCGGCCAATTCGCTGGATCGCCTAGACAGGGCTCCCCGGCTCGCTGGGGGGCTCCCCTCCGCTATGCCCTATTCCCCCTGCCCCTCGGGCTCCGCAGGGCTTCGCTCCGGGCACACCCCCCAAACCACACAGTCAAATCAAAATGTCCACGCCTTGCCATGCATGGGAGATGTCGATCTCACGGATTTGACCGTCAGATTCCACACAGAATAGAGGTTTTTTCCGCCCCAGGAGTTCGATGTGGATTGTGGGCTTCACCGGACCGCTTGCCTTGCTGGTGATTGAATCTGTTTTCGGGCATTCCCTTGGAACCGTGGCGAGTGTTTTTTGGTTCTATGCCTTAATCTCTCCTCTGGCATTCATTTGGGGAGGTAAAAGTCTTCCCGAAACGAATGGCCGCACGGTGGAAGAAATCACAGAGTGGCGGAGACGAACTGAGCGGAGCTGAGTCTCGACAGCGCTGAGTTATCTCGGCACCTCCACTCAGGACTTTTGCCCTACCCACTCGATTGAGCGATAATAGGTCAATTTCCACGCATGACTTGTTGCCGAAAGGAGAAAGTTACTCGTGGGGCTCAGAAGGGTTGCGCTGGTGGCGCTCGACGCGAAGGAAGTGCCGGATTGGGTGTTCGAGCAGCTCAAGGCCCGGGAAATCGTATTGGTTGTCCATAACTGCCTTACAGCGGAGGACTTCCTGGCCTACGCAGACGATGCAGACCTGCTGTGGGTATTTTGCGGCAACCCTTTCGTCTCGGCGGAAAGTCTCGCACCTCTCCTGCCGAAGCTGCCAAGATGTGGAGCAATCCTTCGAAGCGGAAGTGGCACGGACAATGTGCCGGTGGAGGTGGCCACCCAACTCGGGATCATTGTTGCCAACACACCCGAAGCGGTGACCGAAAGCGTGGCTGAGCATGCCATCGGTCTTCTTTTTGCTGTCACCCGGCGGATTGCCCTCCACGACCGGTTGGTGCGGCAGGGCGTCTGGGACCGGTTTCAGGCTTGGCCAGACTGGCACATATCAGGCCAAACGCTGGGACTCGTGGGTTTTGGTCATGTGGGCCAATCGGTGGCGCGAAGGATGAGGGGATTTGACTTGAAAATTCTCGCCCATGACCCGATCGTTCCGGAAGAAACGATGCGACAATTCGGAACCACTCCTTCAGCACTGGAAGACCTGCTTCGGCAATCCGACTTTGTCTCCCTGCATTGCCCTCTTACCCCGAAGACTCATCATTTAATCGGCGAACGCGAGCTGCGAATGATGAAAAAACGATCTGTCCTCATCAACACGAGCCGCGGACCCGTCGTTGATGAGAACGCACTTGGCCGGGCCTTGGCAGAAGGCTGGATCGACGGGGCCGGCCTGGATGTGCTTGAATCGGAGCCTGCGCGTCCGGACCATCCGCTTTTGAAACTTTCAAACCTCGTGATCACCCCCCACATTGCCGGGTACTCAGATTGCTTCTACGACAATTTTTGGAGGCATTCTATTCAGGTCATACTGGATTTTGCCGACGCCCGCTGGCCGCGCTGGATCGTTAATCGCGAGGTAAAGCCGCGATGGTCGCTAGGGTCGCAGGCCGAAGCTGGAAGGGGAGAGGCCAGTCATGTCCGATAAAGGTCGAATGGAAGGGAAGCGGGTCTTAGTAACGGGAGCAGGAACTGGAATCGGCCGGGGGTTAGCTCTGGAATTTGCTAAAGAGGGGGCTGCCGTCGCGCTGCACTACGGACGGGACAGGGCAGGCGCGTCTTCCGCTGTGGAGGAGGTGCTCAGCAAGGGAGGGAAGGCTAAAGCTTTCGAAGCCGATTTTCGTAACGGTTCGACGATCCAACCGCTCGCGAGTGAGGTGACAGCGTTCCTTGGTGGGTTAGACGTGCTCGTCAACAACGCGGGGATCACGCTTAACGCACCCTTCGAAGAAGTTACCCAAGAACAATTTGATACGCTTTACCAGGTAAATATCCGGGCGCAGTTTTTTCTCACGCAGGCTCTTCTTCCGGCGCTGTCGCAACATCGCCACGGAATTGTGATTAACCTGACGTCCGTGCACGCTTTTGGGGGAATGACCGAGCACTCCGTCTATGCCGGCACCAAGGGCGCCATCGTTTCCTACACCCGCGAACTATCACTCGAACTCATCCAACGGGGGGTTCGGGTGAATGCCATCGCGCCCGGTTGGGTGTTTGTGGAGAACCACCGCAAAGTGCTTGGCGATTCGTTCGACATTGAGAGAGCAGCCAAATCCCTGCCGGCCGGTTTCATTGCCAAACCCAACGACATCGCCAAACTCGCTCTTTTTCTTGCTTCTGACGACTCGTCGTATATCATTGGACAAACGATCGTCTGCGATGGTGGCCAGACTTCCATCCTTCAACTTACGGGTGACATCCGAGAGCGACGCAAAGAACGTTGGGGAGCTAACTACGTCGGTGGTATGAGCAGCGAGGCCGGGTAGCAGTGATCTCATCGAAGGCATCGGCCTGAGGTGGCTGTAAGACATTTACGGCAGAGCCGGGACTTTGAAAATTTTGAACATCGTGAGACACTCAAAGCGGCCGGGCAGGGATATCAACGCGGCTCCGAAGCATACAACCTCGATTCGCACGCCTCTTCCCTCAGTTCGTGGTAGCATGATCGCCGTCTTTCTTGCCTCATCGGAGTCCGATTACATCACGGGCCAAACTTTCACGGTGGACGGCGGGATGTTACTGCATTAGCCCGGACGAGATCGAAAGGAAACAATTATGGGTCAGTCGAGCATCCCGGTTTTGCAGAGGGGCGATGGATTTCGCGAGGTCCTGCCGGAAAAATGGGTCAACATGTACCGGCAACTTGTAAAGATCCGGTCATTCGAAAAACAGGTCAACGAACTCTATCTAACTGCGAAGATGCCGGGACTGGCCCACCTGTATATCGGGGAGGAAGCCGTCGCCGTAGGCGTATGCGAAGCCCTGCGGACCGACGACTACATTACCAGCACTCACCGGGGCCACGGGCACTGTTTGGCCAAAGGGGCTTCGGTTGAACGGATGTTTGCAGAATTGCTCGGGAAGGCTGCTGGTTATTGCCGCGGGAAGGGTGGATCGATGCACATCGCTGACCAGGATCGCGGCAATTTAGGAGCAAACGCAATTGTCGGAGGAAGCGCCGGCATCGCGGCCGGAGCCGCGCTTTCCGCTCAAATGCGCGGCGCTGACCAGGTGGCCGTCTGCTTCTTTGGTGAGGGGGCGCTGGGCCAGGGGTTGCTGTACGAGGTCATGAATATGGCAGCTTTATGGAAGCTCCCGGTTATCTACGTCTGCGAAAACAATCTCTACAATGAGTACACACATTATTCTGAGACGACCGCCGGAACCGTCACGGCACGTCCGGAAGCCTTCGGCATCCCGGCGAGGACGATCGACGGACAGGATGTAAGGGCTGTTTACTTTGCCGCCGCGAATTGCGTGGAAAGGGCGCGGACCGGCCAGGGGCCGGCATTTCTGGAATGCCTCACTTACCGCTTTCACGGTCACTTCGTTGCAGACATCAATCGGGCCTACTATCGCTCGCGCCAGGAAGAACAGGAATGGGAAACTCAACGCGACCCCATCCATCGACTGGCCAGCTGGCTTGTCGAACAGAAATGGGCCAGCGCCGAGTCCTTGGACAAAATCCAGGCTGAAGTGCAGATGGAAATCACCGCGGGATTGGAATTTGCGCTCCAAGCTCCCTTCCCGGATGCCAGCGAGGTGGACCAGCATGTCTACGCCTGAGCCCGCTGCGCGTGAGTTGACGTTAGCCGAGGCGATTCGAGAAGCGCTGGCGGAAGAAATGCGCCGGGATCCGCGCGTGTTCATCATCGGCGAAGACGTCGCTGAAGCTGGAACGCCTTTCAAAGTCCTCTCCGGGCTGGTTGCGGAATTCGGCCCTCGTCGGGTCATCGACACGCCGATTTCCGAGGCGGGTTTTACGGGCATTGCCGTGGGCGCGGCGGTCACCGGTATGCGCCCCGTCGTCGATATCATGTTCGGCGATTTCATCACGCTCACCATGGACCAGATGGTGAATCAAGCCGCCAAAATCCACTACATGTCTGGCGGCTCCCTCCGCGTGCCGATGGTGTTGCACACCACACTCGGAGCCACACGCCGCTCCGCCGCTCAGCACTCCCAATCATTGCATGCCTGGTTCAGCCACATCCCCGGCCTTAAGGTGGTTTTGCCTTCCACTCCCTATGATGCAAAAGGACTGCTCAAATCGGCCATTCGCGACGATAACCCGGTGGCTTTCTTTGAAGATAAGATGATGTACAAAATGAAGGGCGCAGTCCCCCAGGGAGACTATCTCGTTCCGTTGGGCATAGCGGATATCAAACGATCGGGGAAGGACATTACCCTTGTAGCCACAAGCAGCATGGTGCAGGTTGCATTAAGCGCTGCCGAACTCTTGTCTCCTATCGGAATCGAGGCAGAAGTGATTGACCCTCGCACCCTCTTCCCACTCGACAAGCAGACATTGATTGCGTCAGCTAAAAAGACGGGCCGGGCCATTGTGGTCGATGAGGGGTACGAACGATACGGGGTCACCGCTGAAATTGCCTCGGTCATCGCGGAGGGAGCGTTTTACGACCTGGACGCTCCAGTCAAGCGAATGGGCGCCAGAGACGTGCCTGTCCCTTTTTCGCCGGTTTTGGAGGATTTGACGGTCCCCACTCCCGAGTCGGTGGCAGAAGCCGCCAGGACGTTGTGCGAAACCATATCGGCGAGTTAAATGATGGCACAAAAGACGTTTGGGTTGATGACGGAAGCTCGTGGCAATTTGCCCGGTCGACACTTTCGCACTGGTGAACGCCCGGGTTTTTGTGCGACCCGAACAGGAAGATACGTGCATCCTTTGTGAGGCCTGCCTCGGCCTTGCACTCGTTCGCCCGGTCGTCGTTCAAAAGAAGTACAAAGAGCAGCGCCTGGTGAACCGCGCAGATGCGCTGGAGCTCGGTAATCCAGCCGGCTAGGCTCCCAAACCTTGCTGAGGCGTCCAGAATCTTGCGATCTCCTCAAGGGTTCTGCCCTTGGTTTCAGGGACCATTTTGTAGCTGAAGAGCAGAATAAGAACACAGACACCCGCGAAGATCCAAAATGCCCCCGCCCCCGAACCGAACACTCTTTCGAAATAG
>JASHTZ010000492.1 GCA_030040295.1 Terriglobia bacterium
TCGGGGGGTGGAACTTCGCTCGGGCGCAGCTTAAGAGGTTTGCCGCTCTTCTCCAGCAAATATGCCGTGCCGGTTTTCGTATCGCGGTGGAACTTCAACTGGAAACGATCGATCAAGAGCGCCTGCAACATCTTGCGCAAACGCTCATCGCCAATTCCGTACCAGGAGTAACGGAGATTCGTGAAGGTCAACTGCAGCTCCTCCGGGGGTTTGGCTTCCAAATCGTAATTATCGTGATCTACCCACGCATTCCCGCCCGTGATTTGCCAACCGGACAGATCAAAGGCCGCGGCAATCAACCCCTTCAAGGACGTGGACGAGATTACGATTCTTCCCCCAGGGTAAACAGTGACACCCACCACGTGGCTCACGTTCGGATTCGACGGCTTGATGGAGGCGACTTCGAATTCCGGCAATTTGGTCGCGACGGGTTGCGCACTTTCGCCTTGCAAAGCATTGGTTGAAGACGGTGTGGCAGGTCGAACCATGATCAAGAAGCCGAGCGCTACGAGCAGTGGAGCCTTCATAGCCTGCCTCCCGCGGGTTCCAATACCATGGATATTACGCCCGCATCCCACCCAGAGCAACGTCTGCATGAGGACGTGCTCTGCACGCAGTACCCCCGTTCGGGCCCGATTGCACGCGCGCCACCAGAGTGATAGCATTCCCCCGCACCCAGAGCCACTCTGGTCAGCGATTTTCATTCGCGAGAGTATTTAGGTCGGGAGGAGTGTGCAAAGCGCCCCGGCTTGATGCGAAAGGATTCAACAATCCGGCTCGCGCAGGCAGTCTTATGCGCAATCGCAGTAGCGGGATCTGCCCTTCCAGCGCAGGCTCCAAACGCTGCGACTCCGGCCCCGGCGACGGAGAACGACAATCGCAAGCAGGCGTTTGTGTACCTGAATCGCGGGGCGCTGTCCGCGCGCCAGGGAAAGGACGCAGAGGCGGTTGCGGATTTCAAACGCTCCATTGAGTTGAGCCCCGATGACATTCGAATTTACCGAATCGTCGACCAGCTCTTTTCAAAGAACCACCAGTGGGCCGAAATGGTTCCATATTGGAACAAGTATCTGGCGGCTCATCCCGATGATGGTCTTGCCTATTGCCAACGCGGGGCCGATTACGCCTGGCTCCATGAAAACGACCAAGCCTTGGCCGACTACGACAAAGGGTGCAGCCTGGGCAATCAAATGGGCTGCCAACTCGCTCGGAATTTTCGCGCCAACCTGGTGGCGCGCTCTGCGGGGGCCAACAACCATATTGCCAACGACAATTCCCATTCAAAGGAGAATTCTATGGCGGGGTTCATCGCTTTCTTGCTCGTGGTGGCTTTCTTATTTGTGGTGGGCACGTTTTTTTCCGGTTTCTTTACGGTGGCCACGGCCCGGGCAGCCATTGTGCAGCGCTTCGGCAAATTCGTTCGCGTGGCAGGCGCCGGATTGAATTTCAAACTCCCCTGGGTTGAGCAGGTGGCAGCACGGGTCGATTTGCGCGTTCAGCAGCTTGACGTGAAGATGGAAACGAAGACCAAGGACAACGTGTTTGTCAGCATTCCGGTTTCCGTTCAATACCACGTACTGCCCGACCGCGTCTACGAGGCTTACTACAAGCTCTCCGATCCGAAGGAACAGATCGCTTCCTTCGTCTTCAACGTGATCCTGGGCCACGTGCCCAAGATGAACCTTGACGACGAGGCCTTTGAGCAGCAGAACGACATCGCCACGGCCGTCAAGCAGGAACTGGACGGCGTCATGGCGGGCTTTGGTTACGGAATCGTCAAGGCGCTGGTGACGGACATCATTCCCGACCCCAAAGTAAAGGCGGCAATGAACGACATCAACGCGGCGCGACGCGAGCAGGAAGCCGCCAATGCGCGCGGCGAGGCGGAGAAAATCTTGAAAGTCAAGCAGGCGGAAGCTGAAGCGGAGAGCAAGCAGCTTCAAGGCCAGGGAATCGCCAACCAGCGCAAAGCCATCATTGATGGACTGCGCGAGTCCGTGGAGGCGTTTAAGGCAAGCGTCGAAGGCACCACCGCCAAAGACGTTATGGTGCTCGTCCTGTTGACGCAGTACTTTGACACGCTGAAGGAAATTGGAGCATCGGCTCACTCCAATACCATCATGATGCCGCACAGCCCCGGGGGCATGGCGGATTTCTTCGAGCAAGTTCGCAACGCCGTCACGGCGGGCGAATTGGTGAGCAGCACGCAACAAACCGCTGCTGCCCAACCCGCTCCCGCCGCAGCCAAGGCCTAGCCGGCGGCTTTCACATTCCTGTAACAATGCGTTGATAGTGTGCTCATCCTGTGGGCATCACGCACCCGGCTGATCGTGTGTCAATTTCCCAGAGCCTGAGGAGAGCAGCATGGCGATTCAGATGATCGAAAAGGAGATGCGCGGCATTATCATCCTGGAACCCTCGGGCCGGCTGGTGCTCGGGCAGGAGAGCATGGATTTTCGAGGCAAGGTTTATGAGGTGCTCGAGAAGAGCGACTGGATCAAGGAAAAATGGGGATGGAACACGCGCATCGTGCTCGACCTGGGCAGCTTGAGCTTTGTTGATTCGGCCGGCCTCGGCGCTATCATTGCCGCTCGCACTTCCGCGCTCACTCATGGTTGCGACATGAAGCTCGCTAACCTCACCAGGAAAATGCGCGACGCGCTCGCCATCACCAAACTGGCGACAGTTTTTGACCTTTATGACAGCGTAGAGGCCGCGGTTGAATCCTATTTCAAACAAGACCACGGAGCGGGAGCGACTCAAGCCCTGCCCTGACCATCGCTGGCAAAGCGAAAGACCTTGGCTCTGTTTGAATCCCCACGTCAGACACCAAGTGAACCCGTTTATCATCGTGGAACCGACCTCCATTCTTGCGTCCGCGGTAACATCCCGAATCCAACACTACTTCATGAGGTCCAGCACTGCGCTGGTCATGGCTTTGACGCCGGTGCGCAACGTGGGCTCAGGAACCGGCGCCCAGCGGCTGGAGTGCAGGCCCGGCAGCGGGACGCCGGTGCGTTCGCTCTCCGCCAATTTGTCGGGATCGACGGCCCCAAGGTGGAATTGGCAAATGGGAATTTCGTGGTTCTCGAGTCCAAGCCGACAGAAGTCCTCGCTGCCCATGACCGGATCGGCCTTCTCCACGTTGCTCGGCCCCAGAGCCTTCTTAAACACTTGCGCCAGTCGCTCCGTCAGTTGAGGATCGTTGTATGTCGCCGGCGTGTACTCGCTGTCGCTGACGGCAACGATGGGTGCGCGCGAGGCAGGAATTCCGTCGGCAGCGGCAATGCCCTTCGCCATGCGGTCCAGAGCTTCGAGAATGTGCTGCCTGACTTCTTCCTTGTAAGTCCG
>JASHTZ010000047.1 GCA_030040295.1 Terriglobia bacterium
CTATCTGCCCCCCTACTCACCCGACCTGAACCCCATCGAAAAGCTCTTTTCCAAGCTCAAGGCTCGGCTCCGCCAAGCCGCCGCACGAGACCGGGAGACACTCTGGAAAGAAATCGGTGAATTGCTCCATACGGTCTCCGCAAGCGAGTGCGCCAACTACTTCAACTCGTGCGGATATGTAAACACTTAAATTGAAAATGCTCTAGCGGCCAAGCCGCGCGCGAAGAGTGCGGGAATTCTTAAGCCCGGGGCCGAGGCGCCAGATTTTTCCCTGCACGTCACCTCCGACCAGAGTCTTACACTAAAGGCCCTGCGCGGCCGCCCGGTGATCCTGGCGTTTTATCCTGCCGATTTCAGTCCGGTGTGCGGGGATCAGATGACCCTGTACAACGAGATTCTTCCCGAATTCAGCAAGTTCAATGCGGAGTTGATGGGCATCTCCGTGGACGGCGCCTGGTGCCATCAGGCTTTCGCGGAAGCGCGCCACTTGCACTTTCCTTTGCTCTCCGACTTTGAGCCAAAAGGGGCGGTGGCCCGCAAATACGGTGTGTACCGAAGCGCTGATGGGATTTGCGAGCGCGCTCTCTTTGTGATCGATAAGAAAGGGATCATCGCCTGGAGTTTTTGTTCGCCCATCGCCGTCAATCCCGGCGCGGATGGCATTCTGGAAGCCCTGGGAAAGCTGCCCAAATAGGAGAATCCTGTGGCCACGCTCAAAGTTCCTGTCACCTCCGGAGACCATGCGCAAGGGAAAGCGAATGCTGCCGCAACCCTGGTGGAATACGGCGACTACGAATGCCCTCATTGCGGGCACGCCTATCCCATCGTCAAACAACTTCAGGAACATTTTGGAAGCAAGCTGCGCGTGGTCTTCCGGAACTTTCCTCTGCGGGAGATGCACCCGAACGCCGAATCAGCGGCAGAATCGGCAGAATTCGCGGCCGCGCAAGGGAAATTCTGGGAGATGCACGACTTGCTGTTTGAAAATCAAGAGCAGTTGGGCGGTTCACTTTATCTGGCGCTTGCGCAGGAGCTCGAGCTTTCACCACGGGCCCTGGTGAAAGCGCTCGAAGCCGAGGAATTCGCGGAGAGAGTGGCTGCCGACTTCAGCGGCGGCGTGCGCAGCGGCGTGAACGGTACTCCCACGTTTTTTATCAATGGCCAAAGGCACGACGCGCCGTTTGATTTCGACTTTCTGGCGGCGGCCATCGAGAAAGCCATGCGACCGGCAAAGAAAGCGCCCCGGAAAAAATCCGCCTGACGCAGCACGGCCAGCCATGGACGGGGATGCAGAGGTGACCGTCGCCCTGCAGCCCAAAGCCTCCAGGAAATGATTATTGGAGGGATTTCTTTTGGCTGCCTGCAGTTCTTTCGTGGATGATGCCCTGGGCAATCTCCCGCATGGATTTGCGCAATTGACGGCTCTGCCGCCGCAAGGAGAGGTAGGCTTCCTCTTCGCTCACCTGCAATTCGCGCTGGAGGATTCCCTTGGCGCGCTCAACAATCTTGCGGGTTTCGAGCTCCAGGGAAAGCTGCGAACTTTTCTCCTCCAGCCGGGCAATTTCCATTTCCGCACCGACAAAAAATCCGATCGTGGATAGGAGCCGAATTTCGCGGCGCGTGTAAGCGTGGGGCTGGCGGTTTTGCAGGTTAATCACGCCTACAACCTGACCACGGCAGAGGATAGGGACGGAGAGGAATGCTTCGTAGCTGTCTTCGGGAAGTTCATTGAAGAATTGGAAGCGAGCGTCCTGGAAGGCGTTGTTGGCGATGGCGACGGGCTGCTGATTTCGCGCCACCCAACCGGTGATACCCTCGTCCAAACCAAGGTGCAGGCGGTCCACCTCGCCCGGATGCGGATTCTTCGAAGCCCGCAGGACAAGCTGGTTGTCCTCCAAAAGGTAGACGAAACACGAATCGCATTTTACGATGCTGGCGGCAAATTCCACCACTCGCCTCAACACCTCGCGCAACGGGTTGGAGCAAGCCATGCGGTGGCCGATTTCGTGCAGGAATTCCAGGCCCTGTTCTTTGTGCTTCTCGCGTAGAATTTCGGCGGAACGGGCCGCCGCTTCCGCAACCAGGAGGCCCATCTTGGGGTGTGAGGCCTCCAGGTCGGCCCGCAAGCCGAGAGAACCCAGGTATTCCGAGGTGGTGGGTCCGACCGAGGCAATGACGATGCGTTCCATTTTCACGCGCATGGAGTCTTTTATTCCCATTTCGCCCGCCACTTGAAAAAGATGGTCCGCCTGCACGGCGGCGGTAAGCAGGACCACATCGATCTCACCCCGCGTGATCATTCGGGCGGCATTTTGTAAGGGCGTTACGTCCTCAGGCAGGGACCAACGGTAGACGGGAATTCGAGTCACGCGCGCCCCGCGTTCATTGAGTCCCGTCAGCAATCCCGTGCAGGGAACGCCGTATTCCTGAATGGCCACGCGCAGACCATTCAATTTCTCCGGCCCGACTTGGCCGTCAAGCGTGCGCAGGATTTCTCGCCAGGTATTTGGTTCGGGCGCGACCATATTCGGTTTCACGCCGATTTCTTGGAGAGCGGAAGCCGGCTTCGGCCCTCGCGCCACCACCTGCACGCGGGTGAGCGCACTGCGGAGTTCCACGGGCGCATGCATGTCCTCGAGCGATCCCAAGAGTCCGCGAATGCCCGCCCCGGTGAGGAAAATCACCATGTCAAACTGGCCGTCCAAGAGGCTGGTGGCAAAAGATCGGGCATGAGGATTGGGGTCGAGCTTCACCTCGCGCAAAGCCGGCGCGGCAACCGGCTGTCCCCCATAGGAGGCAATCAATTTCAAAGCCTCGCCGGCGTGCCGGTTTTCCAAGGACAGCACGCGGAGCCCGCTGAAGGTTGAGGTGGGCATGCCAGAGTTCCTAAAAGTGATAGTTCATTTCAACGTACCCGAATTGCCCATTCGTCCCGCCGGGATAAATACTGGCAATCAGGCTTTTTCCCCAGGCGTGCGCGTAATAGGTGGTGACGCTGAAGCCGTAGGGCAAGGGCACATCAAGACTCACGTCCGATACATTGGCAAGGCTTCGATTGCCATCTGCGGCCCGGCCAGTGTAGCCAAAGGAATTCGTCTGAAACGCGCCGCCGCCGCCGTACCACAGATCCTGAGCATTGGCGAGGCGCAGGGCATGAAGTTCGCTGCGCAGGGCGAGGGACTTGGGAAGCCGAAACGCCGCCGAGCCGTAAAAATCCTCATTGTTCATCATATTATAGAACGGGAACCGGGCATAGGGCCGGGGCGTCGGGAGGATTTGGAAGAATGTTCCATGCACGTTGTCATTGGGATTTGAGTCCCCGCTTCCAAACGAGTATCCCGCGCTGAACCACGGATTTACTCTGCGCACGGGCGGCTGCCAGCCGGCTTCTCCGACGAAGGCGCTGGACCGCTGGGTGAGCATTCCCCATTCGCCGTTCTGAAGCGCGCCCCAGACGAGAAAATCAAACTGTCCCTGACGCGGCGTGTGCACGACGTGGACATAGTCCGCGCCGTAGGTTCCAATCCGAATTTGATTTGTGTCCGCAGTACGAGCCGCGGTTGAGCGATTGTCGGTTTTGAGAACGCCATAGCGGTCGTCCATGTAGCCGATGGCGAAGACGCGAAGCTCGCCGGCATTGTTTTGAGTTTTCACCGGGAGCGTAAAAGAGCCATAGAAAAGCGAGATGTCCAACTCGCCCATTCCGTGAATTTGATAAACGCCCTGCGTGGGCCGCGCTCCAAAGAGCGTAAAGTTGGATTTCCCCGTGTCGAAGCTCAATTGCATTCCGTCAAAGCTCCGCTGAACGGCGGAAAATCCGTAATCCCCGATCAGCCTTTGCACGATGCGCGTGTTCACCAAGGTTTCCACGGTTTTGTCACGGGGTTTCACTTCCGCGCCATCGAGAAACGTAAATCGGCCGAGCTTCACGTTGCCGTGGGCCGGCAGATTGAAGGCGAGGTAAGCCTGCTTCAGGAATCCGCTCGCAGTGGAGGGAATGCTCCCATTGGCGGCATAATACGTGCCGCCCGCCCCGAGTTGCCCCAGCCGACCCGACTGCACCGCGTCGGTAGGCAGGTTTAGAATCGCGTCCTGCGCGCCCTCGATTTTCCACTCGAACGATTCGCGCTTTTGGCCGATTCCCACGCGCAAGAGGGAATGCTCGAAGGTGTAAGAATTCTGGCCGGCGGAGGGCGTGAACCAATCCCACGACTCGGATCGGAGCCGATAGTTGACCGTGATGTCGAGCGGGCCGAGTTTGTGCGAGTCGCTCATTGCGAGCTTTGATGCCGTATCCGCCTGCCCACCGGTCTTATCGCCGGGGTCCGAACTGGATTCCGATTCGGCTGCGCAAGTCGCACTGAGATCAACCGCCAGTGCATTCGAGGGCTTGCATTCCGACGCCGGCGCGAACTTCATTGCCTCAATGCCGGAGTGAGGCTCAAAAATTGCGCTTTCCTGTTGCGCAGCAAGCGGCGTCGCGAGTGCCATTAGAAGGACTGCTGGTGCTGCTGCCTTTGAGAAATAAATTCCCATGTGCCGTCTTTCTCCTTGATTTGACTTTTTGCGGCGGATTCATCGCGCGATTCCGGATGAATCAACAAACTCCGGACGATCGGCGCTATTGCTCCTCGAATGCGGGTATTTCCACCTGAGCAAGGATCTGGCCTTGGGCCGGTGAACCCGCCTTAGAATACTCGGGCTCGCCACACCTCAGCAGAAAAACGCCAAAAGCGGCAAACGCGACAATGCCTCCCAAAATCAAGAAGGCGGTAGCTCCCGAGATTCCCTCAACTTTGAAGAGCATCGCGGCGAGAACCGCGCCGACATTCCCCCCGGCCCCGACAATCCCGGAGACCGACCCAACCGCTTTCGGACGAACCAATGGGACAATGGCGAAAGTTGCGCCGCAGGCCATGCACAGCAGAAGTCCCACCAGCAGGAAAACGCCAATTGCAGGTCCTATCTCCCTCATTCGCGAAAACAGCATGATGGCTAACCCTTCCGCGAAAAGGGTCATGCCGAGAAGCAGCGAGCGGCCTCTCATGCTCCACTGCCGGCCGGCCCAATCGCCCGTTATGCCGCCCAACGCGCGAGCAAATAAATTCATCATTCCTGTCAAGCTGGCAACAATCCCGGCCAACTTAAGCGTCAGGTGAAAAGTGTCTTTAAAGTAGAGGGCCGCAACGTTATCCACGGTGATCTCCACTCCGAAGCATGCTCCGTACAGAAGAAAAAGAATCCAAACACGATAGTCAGCGGCCGCTTCCCAGAACGCCTGCCCGCCAGGCCTCGGTGCAAGAGGCCTGCCATCGGGCGTATCTGCGGTGAAGCGATAGTAGGCAATGCCCGTAAGCGCCATCAGCACTCCGGGAACGACCATTGCCAAGCGCCAGCTCAAATATTTGTCAGCGCCGAGTCCCACGATCGCGCCAAACAGCAGCGGCATCAGCCACTGGGCCACCCCGCCGCCGAGGTTGCCCCACCCCGCCGTAATCGCGTTGGCGGCGCCTACCACCCGCGATGAGAACATGGTGGACGTGTGGTACTGGGTGATGACGAACGACGCTCCAATAAAGCCAATGACCAACCGAAAGAGCAAGAATGTCTGGTAACTATGCGAAAAGCCAATCCCCATGACCGGCAGGCTTCCGAAGAGCAGCAGCACGCTGTAGGTGCGCCGTGGGCCGAAGCGGTCGCAGAGCCAGCCGGTGAGAAAACGCGCGAAGATGGTAATCGCCATGGAAGCAATAACGGTGTTGCCCACCTGCGCTTTTGTAAGCTTCAAATCGTCCCGCACCACGGCCATCAGCGGCGCGATGCCGAACCATGCAACGAAGCAAATGAGGAAGGCGAACCAGGAAAGGTGAAAGGCGCGCATGGGGGGGCTGGCGAAATCCAGCAGCCGGATGCGGTCCGCCTTTCCATCCTTATCCGAGGGCCTTGAGAAATT